>NZ_JANSHU010000014.1:0-59581 GCF_047461755.1 Synechococcus sp. R65.1
GGCCTGGTGGCCTTGTCAGCGCTTCACTACCCTATCCCACACTCACCCCCACCGTCAAGACCCATAAGGGGTTTTTGCTGGTAACTGCCTTTACCCTTTGGTGTCTTGCTAAGGGAGCTGGGAAAGTACTTGCTGCCAAAGCTGGGCAGTCCTGAGTCCCCTGCCCTTGACATGTAGCAGGCGGGATCCCTCTGCCTGCAGATGGGGCTCTAGCTGCAGCCAGAGATAGGTTGGAGGCAGGTAAGGGAGGTACTGAGGCCACTCAATGGCAGTGATCCCAACTTGGCCCCAAAGCTCTTCCAGCCCCAGATCTTCTAGAGCCGAAGCCTCTACCTCGCTGGCATGGGCACCAGAGGTAGGCCCTAGGCGATAGAGGTCGCAGTGGAAGAGAGGGATCCGTCCCGTGCGGTATTCCTGCACCAGCACGAAGCTGGGGCTGTCGATGGGCTCAGGGATCTCCAGTCCCTGCCCTAGCCCCTGCACGAAGGTGGTTTTGCCGCTGCCTAGGCCGCCTGCGAGAAGAATGACCAAGCCGGGGGTAGAGTCGATCTCAACCGCTTGGGGGAGAGCAAACTGCTGCTCTGGTGCAGTGAGAAGGCAGGCGGCGGTCTGCCCCAGGAGAGCTGCTAGGGATTGGGTGGCAGCAGCAGACGGCAGTACCAAAGGAGAGGCTTGTTGCCAAAGCCCTTCACCAGTGATCGCCAGATCCGCCATTTGAGATCTCCTTTTCGAGGGGCTGAGTGGGGATCGCTCTCCCCTCCTCTTGCCTAGAAGCGCGTCTTTGAGCTGTCCCTATCAAAGCCAAGCCGACCGCAATAAGGGCTAGGCTGACTACCTGAGCTACCCGCAGAGATCCCAGCATAAGACTGTCGGTGCGCAGGCCCTCGATCCAAAAACGACCAAGGCTGTACCCCACCAGGTAAAAGCCCAAGAGAGTACCGGGAGGAAGCCGGCCCCGGTAGCTCAAAAAGAGCAGGATCCCGAAGAGGCTGAAGTTCCAGAGGGATTCGTACAAAAAGGTGGGGTGGACTCGGGAGCCGTCAGGAAGCTGCAGTTGCACCCGCAGGCGACTATCTGGAGGCAACGCCTCTCCATAGGCCTCGTTGTTGAAGAAGTTGCCCCAGCGTCCAATCCCCTGGCCAAGGCTGAGAGAAGGAACGATGCAGTCGGCCAGCAGCCAAAAGTTTAGCCGCTGTTGGCGGGCAAACAGGTAGAGGGCTATACTGCCGCCGAGCAAAGCGCCGTGGATGGCCATGCCTCCCTGCCAGAGGGCCAAAACCTTCCACCAAGGGCCATGGCGGTAGCGCTCCCACTCAAAGGCCACATAGTACAGGCGGGCAAGAGGCAGGGATCCCACCACCAGCCACGGCAGCAGGTTGGGCATGACATCCGGGGAAAGGCCACGCCGCTCTGCCAGGTGGCGAGCTAGAACAAGGCCCAGAACAGTGGATAGGCCAATCAGCAGGCCATACCAGCGCAGACTAAAGGGCCCCCAACTGAACACCAGTGGGCCGGGGGATTGTAAGACCAAAGTCGTGAACACAGGAGCCTTCCTGAGTGGATCCTTTAGCCCACTCTACCCATCCCCCGCCCCCCCGCTCCAGCCGCAAGCTGAGGGAGAGAACAGGGATCCGCCTAGGCCAAGGGAACGGCAATGCTAGAATGCAGGCTCAACTTCTCACCGCCACGAGTGGGGGAGGGTGCGGGTTATGGCCCAAGGCAAAGCTGCTGCCGTAAACAATGGGGACGACTTGGAGAGGCTAAAAGCAGAGAAACGCAAGGCGCTGGAGCAGGTCCTGGGCCAGATCGAGCGGAATTTTGGAAAGGGGGCAATCATGCGCCTGGGGGATGCTGCCCAGATACGGGTGGAGACCATCCCCAGCGGTGCTCTTACCCTTGATTTGGCTTTGGGCGGCGGCTACCCCAAGGGGCGCATCATTGAAATCTTTGGGCCGGAGTCGTCGGGGAAAACCTCGCTGGCCCTGCACGCCATTGCCGAGGTGCAAAAACAAGGGGGAACGGCTGCTTTTGTCGATGCGGAGCATGCCTTGGATCCAGCCTACGCGGCAGCCTTGGGGGTGGATATCCAGAATCTGCTGATTTCCCAGCCGGACACGGGAGAGGTTGCCCTAGAAATTGTCGATCAGCTGGTGCGCTCTGCGGCTGTGGATATTGTCGTGGTGGATTCAGTGGCGGCGCTGGTCCCTCGGGCCGAGCTGGAGGGAGAGATGGGAGATGCCCAGCTAGGGCTGCAGGCCCGCCTGATGAGCCAAGCCCTGCGCAAGATTGCGGGCAGCGTTAGCAAGACAGGCTCGATCGTTCTCTTCCTCAATCAGTTGCGCTCCAAAATTGGTGGCGTCGGCTACGGTCCCCAGGAAACCACCACGGGCGGCAATGCCCTCAAGTTCTATGCCTCAGTACGGCTAGATATTCGCCGCGTGCAAACTCTGAAAAAAGGTGCAGAAGAATACGGGATCCGAGCGCGGGTTAAGGTGGTGAAGAACAAGGTCGCTCCCCCGTTTCGGCGGGCGGAATTTGACATCATTTTTGGCCAAGGGATCTCCAATGTCGGCTGCATTATTGACCTAGCCGAGGAGATGGGCATTCTTAAGCGGCGCGGCTCTTGGTATAGCTACAAGGAAGAAAACATTGCCCAAGGGCGAGACAATTTGGTTCTTTTCCTAAAGAAAAACACGCAGCTACTGGCGGAGGTGGAAGCGGCTGTGCGCGAAAAACTTTCGGCAGGAGTGCCGGTTTCTACTAGCTATCCAGCAGGAGTAGGGGAAGGAGAGCAGGAAGAGGAAGCAGCCTTTGCAGAGGAGGAGCTCTGGGAGAGCAGCTAAGCACTTCCCCACTGGGCTCGCCGCTGGCGCAGGGCCTCGTAGAGCAGTAGCCCTCCCGCCATGGCCACGTTGAGGGAGTCGACGCCCTCGGCCATAGGGATCCGCACTTGGGCATTAGCCTGCTGGATGGTTGCTTCCCTCAAGCCCGACCCTTCGTTGCCTAGGAGAAAGAGGGTGGGGCAGGTGAGGTCTTGATCCCAGTAACAGGTGGCGCTGGGGGAGAGGGTAGCAGCCAAGACTTGGATGCCATGGCGACGACAGGCCTGGATCCAGCTAGCCAAGTCGGGCAAAACCCGCGGCGGGCAGCGAAACCACTGGCCGGCAGAAGCCCGCAGGACTTTGGGGCTTTCGGGATCGACGCTGTCTGCGCTTAGCCAGAGGCCATCGGCTCCTGCGGCAGCTACAGCGCGAATCAGAGCTCCCAAATTGCCTGGATCTTGCAGGGTTTCTACCACAAGGCCCAGGTGTACCCCCGACAAGGGAGGAGAGGGGATCGGCTGGCTGACAGCCACCGCCACAACTCCCTCCGGAGACTCGGTTGTCGAGAGCGCCGCCATCACTTCCGAGCTGACGGCCTGCCGCCGCAGATCCTTGGGTAGGCTGGCCAGCAAGTGAGGGTGACGCTCAGCCCACTCGGGCGTGTAGCAGAGAGCTTGGAGGGGCCAGCCAACTCGCAGGGCCTCTTCGACGAGGTGGGATCCCTCTACCAAGAAGGCGCCCTGTTCCTGCCGGCCCTTGCTGCGGTGCAACTGCCGCAACTTGCGGATCCAGGGGTTTTTGGGGCTGGTGAGCAGCTCAGAAGCCATAGGGAGGATCTAATCGCAGCGGCGCAGCCGTTGGATAAAAAACCCATCCCGATCTTGCCGGTGAGGCCAGATGAGCAAGGGATCCCCTTCTGGCGCCCAATAGGGATGGGTCTTGAGGAAAGACTGGATGACTCCCTCGTTTTCAGCAGGGTGCAGCGTGCAGGTGGCATACACCAACAGCCCGCCCGGCTTCAGCCAACGGCCTGCCACTTGCAGAAGCTGAGCTTGCAACTGGGCCAACTCGGCAATCCGCTCGGGGGTTTGTCGCCAGCGAGCGTCAGCACGGCGGTGCAGGGTGCCTAGACCAGAGCAAGGGGCATCCAGCAGCACGCGATCGGCGCTTTGCCACGGGGGCAAGGGGGCAGGGGGTTGGGCAGCGGCGCTCAGGGCCAACAGGTCGATGGCCAGGGGACGGATCGAGCTCAAGCCCAAGCGCTGCACATTTTCCTCCATGCGGCGCAGGCGGTGGGGGTGGCGATCCAAAGCCCAAATCTCGCCGCGATCCTGCATCCGCTCGGCTATGTGCGTGGTCTTGCCCCCCGGAGCGGCACAGCAGTCAATGACCCGTTCCCCCGGCTGAGGATCCAGGCAGTGCACCACCTGCTGAGCACTGGCGTCCTGAACGCTCCACCAGCCCTCGGCAAAGCCAGGTAGGGCTCGAATATCGCCGGCAGGATGTCCTAGCCGCAGAGCGCCTGGCACGTCGGGGAGAGGGGTAGCCGGGATCCCCACGGCTGCAAAGGCTTGGCTAACCTTGTCGATCCCTGCCCGCAGGGGGTTAACCCGCAGATCCAGATGGGGCGGCTGGTTAAACCAAGCGCACAAGGCTTCAGTTTCAGCCGGCCCTAGGCGCTCCCACCACAGACGCACCAGCCAGTCGGGAAAGCTGTGCCGGATCCCCAAGGCCTGAATGGGATCAGCAGGCAGCCTTTCCTGCAGGGGCTGGAGGGGATCCCTTTCCGGCTGCGCTAGCACCTGGCGCTGGTAGGCGCGCAAGATGGCGTTCACCACCCCCGCTAGCGATCCCAAACCCACTTGGCGGGCCAGTTCCACACTGGTGTGGATGGCGGCCCTGGGCGGGATGTGATCCAAAAAGGCCAGTTGGTAAAGGCCAAGGTGGAGAATGAGCCGCAAGTCGGGGGGCTGCTTGGAAGCAGGGTGGCGGGCGAAGCAGTCAATCAGGGCATCGAGGGTGCGGCGACGGCGGGTAACACCGTACACCAGCTCGCTGACCAGGTGGCAGTCGGCAGGGCCCAGGTGGCTGCGGGCCAACAGCTGCTCTAGCACGACGTCAGCGTAGGCGTTGTGTCGCTCAATCTTCTGCAAGGCCAACAGAGCCAGTTGACGCGCGTTCATGCTCGCCCCGCCAGGCTTTTTGTTCCTAGGCGATACTGGAGAAGCTCCCTAAGGGATCTCATCATGCCTTACAGCAGCGCCTTTCTAGAGGTAATCCCCGCCATTGACCTCCTCCAGGGCCGCGCTGTGCGCCTCTACCAGGGGGATTACGCCCAAGCCGAGCAAGTGGCTGCTGACCCCATCCACCAGGCCGAGGTGTGGGCGGCCCAGGGTGCTCCTCGCCTGCACGTGGTAGATCTGGACGGGGCCAGAAGTGGGGATCCGGTTAACCTCCCCACGATCGAGCGCATTGTCCGCCAGGTAGCCATCCCGGTCCAGGTGGGGGGTGGGATCCGATCCCTGGAGCGGGCGCGGCAGTTGCTGGATCTGGGAGTGGATCGGGTAATTGTCGGCACTGTGGCCGTAGAGGATCCCAAGACCCTAGAGGCGATGACCCAGGTCCTGCCTGGTCGGATTTGGGTGGGGATCGACGCCCGCCAAGGGCAAGTGGCCACCCGCGGCTGGCTGAGTACTACGCCTCTACAGGCCACTGAACTGGTGCAGCGAGTGGAAGCTCAGGGAGCTGCTGGGATCATCTACACCGACATCAGCCGAGATGGCACCCTAGCTGGGCCCAACCTGGAGCAGTTGCGCCAGATCCTGGCTGTTTCCCGCCTGCCTGTCATCGCTTCTGGGGGGATCGGCTCGCTCACCGACTTGCTTGCCCTACTCGGCTTGCCCGGCTTGGCGGGAGCCATTTTGGGCAAAGCCCTTTACTCGGGGGCCATCTCCCTGCCAGAGGCGTTGCGCGCGGTGGGGCCGGGCCGCTGGCAGGATCTGCCTCCGGAAACCAACTTCCTATGGGCTTAGGTATCGAGCAAAGCTCCTCCTGGCCTAGCTTTGCCATACTGGGTAAACCGATAGGCAGCTGCCTGCAGCTCCGAGAGAACCTTGCCCTGACGCTGTCCATCCTAGTTCCCACCGGTTATGTCCTTTCCCGCCCTGCGCCCTGCCGTTCAAGCCCTCCAGCCGGAACTGGTGGCCTGGCGGCGCCACCTGCACAAATACCCAGAGCTGGGCTTTCAGGAAAAGCAAACTGCCGCCTACCTCAGCTGGCGCCTAAGAAGTTGGGGGATCCCGCACCAAACCGGCATTGCTGGCACTGGCATTGTAGCCACCATTCCAGGAGAAGAGCCAGGGCCGGTCTTGGCGCTGCGGGCCGACATGGACGCCCTGCCCATCCACGAAGCCAATGAGGTGGAGTACCGTTCCACCGTCCCCAACGTCATGCACGCCTGTGGCCATGACGGCCATATGGCTATCGCCCTAGGCACGGCTAAGCTGCTACAGCAGCACCGCCACCGCCTCAGAGGTACTGTCAAGGTCATCTTTCAGCCCGCCGAGGAGGGCCCCGGTGGCGCCAAGCCAATGGTAGAAGCGGGGGTGCTGAAGAACCCGGATGTAGAAGCCCTCCTAGCTCTCCATCTGTGGAATAACCGTCCGCTGGGCACCATTGGCGTCAAAAGCGGCCCCTTGATGGCCTTTGCCGATCGCTTTCACATCGAGGTCATTGGGCGAGGTGGCCATGCTGCCCTTCCCCAGCAGACGGTGGATGCGATTGTGGTGGGAGCCCACATCGTGAGCGCTTTGCAAACCATCGTCTCCCGCAATGTGGATCCGCTGCAGCCAGCCGTGGTAACAGTAGGCCGGTTCCGCGCTGGCGACACTTTCAATGTCATTGCCTCTAGGGCTGAGATTTGGGGCACTGTGCGCAGCTTTCAGCTAGAGGTGCGGGAGCTCATCGCAAAGCGCATGGAAGAAATCGTGGCCGGCATTTGCCAGGCTCACGGAGCCACCTACAAGTTTCAGTACGAGCGGGGCTATCCAGCAGTTGAAAACGATCCCAGGCTAACAGCTCTCGTAGAACAAGCTGCCCGTCAAGTATTTGGCCCAGAGGCCGCCATCCTCCCCGAGATGACCATGGGGGGTGAGGACGTCTCGTTTTTCTTCAACGAGGTTCCTGGCTGCTACTTCTTCCTGGGATCTGCCAACCCTGCCAAGGGGCTGGACTACCCTCACCACCACCCCCGCTTTGATTTTGATGAGGCTGCCCTCAGCCTCGGCGTGGAGCTGTTTCTGCGCTGCATTGAAAACTACACTGGAAAGCGCATTCTGGAGTAAGTAGCAGCGAGACAGCTTGTAGCATGGAGTCCACTAGGGTTCTCCTCTAGTCCTTGATTCACCAGGCAATTGGCCACTTTGTGGCATAACCAACCTTCTGCCTTGACGTAGATGGGCTGAGCTAGTAGGCTTGCAAGTACATCTTTTCTGGTAGGCATTTTGCCTAGGCTAAAGTTGGCTCCGTCTTTAGCCGGTGTGCCTTATGGGGGCAAGGAGCACCTACCTGCAGCTTGCGGGGAAGTTACGCCTGTGGAGATCCCTCTGGCGGGGTGGTAGGTGTTGAGCCTGCTACTAGCTATGGGTCGCTGAAGCAGGAAGAAAGGCTCAACGCCGAGCGAAAGTCTGCTTTTGCCCGGGGTTGTATTAAGTCTTTCAGAGCGGCCTCAGCAAGTCGGCCCCTCCCCTCCCCGGCAGTAGCAAGGGTTTCATGGGCTCTGGAGTGGGAAGGGCAGGGGCAGCCTTCAAGTCGGGAGGAATGTACAGAGGCTTGGGATCGGGATCCCCGCCAAAGGCCAGCACAAGGGCCCGCAGCAGGGCTTGACGTTGCTGGCGGCTCAAAGATTGCACAACGGCTTTGTCCCGAGTGTAGGGGTTGACTGTAAGACGGTTAGCCCCAGGGTACTGTTGGGCAACCATTGGCTCGTTGGCATCGCAATAGTCAGCCAGTGTCAGTTGCCAATCAAAGCGATCAGTTGGGGAACGCCCAGCCACCTGCAGGTGATAGAGCATCATCCGGCGCACCAAGGTATCTTCTTCAGGCCGGGGGCCGCCGTCATTGGGGTTAATGGGAGTGTAGGTGTTTTCCAGCGGCAGATCCGGCAGGGCCTCATACACCCGCCGCGCCGCGTCAGGGATTAGCCGCAACTGGGCATAGGCAGGCCCCGCTTCTAGCAAAAAGGCAGCGGTGATGCCCAGCCACCCTTGCAAAAAAATTTGTTTCCTCATCCTGCTTGCCCCAAAACTAGTCGATGCTCAATCCATCCACCACTTGGGGTTGAGGACGCGGCTTGAGGGGGGCAGAGTGAGCGAGGCGCTCCTGTTGGCGGTGCTTTCGGAAGTAACCCTGCCAGTGGCTAAGGACATCGAGGGTGTCGCCTCCATGCCGAGTGTAGCGCTGCCGCACCTTGCACAAGACAGGGGTATTGACGCACACCCCAGAGACAATCACCTGCCCTCTACTTAAAGCGGGTAGTTCTTGGAGGAGATCCCGGCCAGCAGCCTCGACGCTATGGCGCAAGTTTTCCTGATCGGCAGGGTTGACAATTCGCATCAAAAACTGGCTCATGCACTGCGACAGGATATCTGAATCTAGCTTACCGGGTCGTTGCGTGATCAGCCCTACCCCCAGCCCAAACTTGCGTCCTTCGCTAAGAATAGTGCGCAACACTTGTTTACAACGAGAAGGCTCGTGCGCAGGAGCAAAGCGATGCGCTTCCTCTAGCAAAATGAAAACAGGATAAGGCAGGTAGTTCTCATCTCCTGGCTGAATTTTGCCCTTTTCGGTGTTGATGCGGGCATGGTTAGCCTGGCGCAAAATAGCAGCGGCGATAACTTGCTGTTCTTCTTGGCTGATTTCGTGCATCTGGAGAATGGTTACTTGACCCGGCTCAAATAAATCCCTAGGAGCCAGGTGCTCTACGTTACTAAAGTAAGGGGAGCGAGCAATTTGTTCCAGCTTCCACTCCAAAGCAGGGGCCGAGGATCCTTGGGAGCCGTCTTCTCTGGAGTCTGCTTCGTTGACGGCCTCGATCAGATCCTGAATTGTCCAGTGCAGTGGATCAAACTGAGTAACCTTGCGGAAGGCTTTCTCCAGAAAAGATTTCTGTCGCTCGGTGGTCTCTGGAAGCAGAGCAAGGATGTCAAAAAATTTGAGAGAAGACACCCGAATCTTAATTTCCTGAGGAGAAAGAACCTTGACCCTAGGTCTGTAGCCATCTTCCCCTACAAACTTGGGATGAGACTGCATTTCCGCTAAAGTGTGGTATTCTCCATGCGGATCAAAAATTAGGACAGCAGCGCGATTTTTGGGCAACATCAGCTCTTCCACCAAAACCGCTGCTGTGTAGGATTTGCCGGAGCCGGTTCCTGCTAAAATGGCTAGATGAGTGCTGACCATTTCCTTGACATCCAGAACCACAGGAACTGCTCCTTCCTCGCGCAGTAGCAGACTGCCCAAATGGGCCCCCCCAACTGCTGTTTCCTCCCGCTTGTTCAAGACGGATTTCAAAAGCTGATTGGAAGCCAAAAAGACCTTAGCGCCCGGCTCCGGGGAGCGGCGGGGGTTAATAAAGCCCATAGCCCGATCGAAATAGCCGATGACTTCGACGGTTACAGCGTAGATCTCCGGGTTGGGATGGGTAAAGCCAACTAGGGCCACAATGGTGCTGGGATCGATCTCCGTGTCGGCAAAGATGCGGTCGGGGATGTGATCCAAAAGCTGAACCTGTCTAATTTTACCCAAGATCTTTAGAGGTTGGAATTGAGAATCCCGCACTTCGTAATAGACAAAATCGCCTACCTTTACCGCTTGGGTGTTGGAGGTGATAAACACATATTGGTTGGAGGTCTCGCCAGGGCCTTTGACGGTGCCGATCACCTCCGGAGTATCCTCCGCCGGGAAAGAAGGGCTTTCTCTAGGGCGACCATTGGAAGTGTCCAGAGTTTTTTGGTTCATCGGCGTATCGCTCCTACGGTTATTTTCCAAGCCAGTTCCTTGCTTAAAATTTGCAGAGCTCGTCGCTGGGCGGGGTCAGAAAACATAGGTATGATATCGTTTAAGACTTGATAGACAAGGTGGTTGGCAAAATTACCACCGCTGCTTAAGAGCAGTCCATAGTACGAAAATTGGGTTTGGCCTTGAGGGTTGAGATGAAAGCGTAGAATTTCCTCCTGGCTCATGCGAAAGACAGGCGTGTTGACAGGCACCACTACGCGCGGGATCCCTTGCCAGCCACAACCCCTTTCTTCGTCCAAAGCTCCTATGAGGATTACCGAAAGTAATGTACGCACCTCATTTTGCAAATCAGGAGAGAAATAAGGATCCGGCTGGCTGGAAAGACGGGGCCCAGCGTTAGGAAACATGGGGTTTAAAATTTGACTGTTGTAAACTAAGCCCACAGCCCAGTGCCGTTGGTTGCTTTCCAGCTTGACAAAGCTGCCAAAGCCATAGTCTTCAGGGGAGGGAGGGTTTTTGACCTCTAGAGCATCATCCACCTGTACCACGTAGTCGCAGTGACTGTTGGAGCGAACCACCTTACCCAGTCTCATCAGATCCGTCTCCGCTGCAGCTTGCTAAGGGTTTTCCGCGATAGCCGGAGGTTAAGCTTCTCGCGGCTGGCCCACTCCTGCATTAGGCGCAAGAAAAGGTTGCGATCTTCATTGCGGATAACGGCCACCTGATCTGCCGTCTCCAGTACATACGGGTAGCCTCGGCCAATAATTACCTCACAGCGTACCAAATCTACCAGCCAGTCCAACAGGCCTGCCTCGTAAACCCAAACGGGGATCTCTAGTCGAGCTGGAAAGTTTTCGTTAGTGGTGCGTAGGTAAACAAACCCCACTCGCCTTTGCATTTCCTGATAGCGGCTGAGGATCCCCTCTTGAGGGTTGAGAACGCCACTGCAGGCGCAGACAAAAAAAGGGGTTCGGTCTCCCCACTCTAACCAGGAGCTAAGGAGCTGCGCATCGTGTAGGTAGGGAGCTTCGGGAAGATCAAAGCAGTGCCTTAGCAGCGTTACCAAATCCGAGCTGTATGTAGTGTCAATGTAAGCTACAACAGGGATCCGGTTTTGCTCACTAGCTCGCAGTACCTGTAACAAACACTCCACATAGAAGTCTTGACTCTTAGCATCAAGAGTTTCAGCAAAAGTGGCCACCAATACCCCATCCAAGAAGGCTAGTTTTTGGGATCCAGGTCGAGATTGCCAAATATATTCGGCAACTTTTTCTGTTTCCATCTGAAAGCGGCGCCTGTTGACGATACTCTCTTTGGGCTCGCCGCTACTTCCCGCTTCCAAATCTCTTGGCGTTAGCACATCGACCTGAATATCCTTTTGGTATAGGCCCTGGTCGCAGTGATAGTTCTCATACCAGCCAATCTGCACTAGGGCTACCGGTATTGACAAATCTTTGCTGGGGTAGATTTGGGATCCATCTACTGCAAAGGTAGGGATGTTTTTAATAACTGGTCTTGCCCATTCATAGCTTTCTTCATAGCTATTCCACTTTTGCTTAAAAGGGACTGTCCAGCTGGAGTAAAGATCCCATTCCTGAGTAGGCAAGGCACCTGGGAAAGCCAATCGAGCTACTCTTTCAGCAATCTTTGCGCTTGACCACTGGCATAATTTCTCCATCGCCTGGCGGTACCACTCTCGGCGCTCTGAAAGCCCTCGATCGAAAGTAGCGAAAGCCTCGCGCTTCTGCCGTAAAACAGCCAGCACCCGGTCAGCTCTAAAAACCATGACTGTCATTCCTCCTCATCATCCGGAGTGCCTTTCCACGCGAATGATGTTTTCTGTTACTTGCTCAAAGGTGTTGTCATGGCTGATTACAAATAGCTGCTCAAAGGAACGCAAGTTGGTAATGGCTTCCGCTAGTCGCTGGCGGCGCTGGGCATCCATGTTGGCAGTAGGCTCGTCAAAAAAGGCAATGTCCAACTGTCCCAGTACCTTGAGCAAAGCTAAGCGAACAGCTAGAGCTGCCGACATTTGCTCTCCTCCAGAAAGGCTGGCAAAACGTCGTTTGGCCCCCCCTCTTTCTTGGATGCGAATCTCATAGTCGGGTTCCCAAGTAAGGCTGACATCAGAGCGGTTGAGAATCTCGCGAAAGAGGTGATCGGCAACAATGTTGATCTGTTGCAGGTAGTACTGGGCAATTTGAGGACCGGCTTTTTTGTAGGTATCTCGACCAAACTTAATGAAGCGGTGCAGCCGCTCTTTTTCAGCTCTTTCCACCTCAGCTTGCTTTAAGGCTTGCTTCACCTGTTCCAGTTGCTGCAGTCTCTCCTGGATTTTCTGCAACTGCGGGGAAAGGCTTTCCAGTCGAGCTTGGGCCTTGGCTTTTTGGATTTCGGTAGACTGCAAAAGGGATCGAAGATGTTGGTGCTCCTGCGGCTGGTAGAGGGAAGTTAGCGGATCCAGCTTTGCCTGCAGTTGAGCTAGTTGAGTTTGCAACTCTTGCTGTTGGGCCTTGAGCTCGGCTAGTTTTTGTTCCCGCTCGGTTAGCAATTTGGCAATAGGCTCCGCCCGTAGGTAGCGTTCGTGATCTAAGCGGTATCTTTCGCGTTCTTCTTGTAGGGATCCCAGCTCCTGCTCCAGGTGTTCAGTTTGGGACAGGGCTTCTTCAAGAGGTTGGAGCACTGCCTCTAAGTCCCGGATTTGCTGAAGGTAGCCGGCTTGCAGGCCTAGGTACTGCTCCTCCAGCTTAAGCTCTGCCTTTAGCCACTCAGCTTGGCTTCTGGGATCCCCTAGTTCCCTTAAAGTTTCAGCAGTTTTCGCAACTTGGGCTTGCAGGTAATCTTTGGAGCCTTCTATCTGTTCCCAACGGTCAATCTGGGCTTGCTTTTCTCGCTTAGCTTTCTGTATTTGGTCTAAGACTAGCTGAGCTGCTTGAAGTTCATCTTGGCGCTGGGGCAAGCTTTGGGCTAGAAGCTGCATGCGGATAAAAGTTTCGTAGCCGTCGCGGTGGCGCCTCTGCTCCTCCTGCAAAGCAGTGATCTTTTCATCCAGCTCCAAAAGAGGATCGAGCTCATGTTCTAGAGTTTGAATCTGCTGCTGAAGCTGATGAACCTGATTCTCAATCCGCTGATACTCTTGCTCTACTTGTGGCTTGTGGCTGAGCTCCCTTTCTAGGCGCTGGAGCTGGCTTTTGGGATCTCCCAATGCCTGGAGAGCCTGTCCAATTTCCTGGTGTTGCCGGAGTAAGTTGTGCTCAGCCTCAAGGCTCCATTGAAGATCCTCAATTTTGCGTTGCCGTTCGTTTTGCAGGTGTGTCAATTGCTCAATTTGAGCCTCCAGCTCAGGGATCTGGGCAGTCAAGCCAATTAGGGGCTGCAGGGCCTTGAGCTGCCTCTGGATGTCAGCCAGTTGCTGGCGCAGTTGAGTCTCATCTGTTTGTGGGGCAAGATCCTGAAGGATTTGGTGGATTGACTGCAGCAAACGTTGGTTCAGAACCAAAGACTGATACAGGACTTCCGGGAGCTGCTGCCATAGGGCCTGAAACTGAGGGTAGTTGCGTTGGTAGACAGCTAGCTCTTGGATAAGCTCCTGGATGCGGCGATGGCACTCGGTAAGTTGGCAAGAGCTTTCCTCAAAAAGGTCTTTCAGCTCTTGTTGAAACTGCCGTGCTGCTGCGATGCGGCTTAGCTGAGTTTGCAGCCGTTCTCGTTGAGCCTCTAGGCTGGGTAGGCTGGCTAGTCGCTCCAGGTCGGCCTGTCGTTGTTGAAGCTGCTGCTGCAGGTGTTCCAGTTGGGTGCGGGCCTGCTCCCACTCTATCTCTTGTTGTTTAAGTTCAAGGCGCAAGGTCTGAAAGTAGGCTAGCTTTTGGCTGATTTGGTTATAACGTTGTTCCAATTCAGTCTGCCTTTGGCAGAGAGCTTGCAAGGAAAGCCTATCAGCTTCCATTTTCTGCAAAAGCTGAAGCTGTTGCTGATATTCGGATCCGCGCAACTGTAGCTGGTGAAGATGCTGCCTCAGCGCTTCCCGCTGCGCCATTAGAGTTTGTCGGATCCCTCGTAGCTTTTCTTGCTCGACAATGAGGTTTTCCAGCTCTAGATAGCGCCTATAGGCTGGTTGATGCTGTTGACAAATGATCTGGGCTTGCTCCGCTTCTTGAACTCGGCTCTGTAAGAGTTGACACCATTCAGCTTGGGCTGACCACTTTCCTTGTAGTTGTTCCCATTCCTGGTATAGCTGTAGCAAGGTATTGAGCTGCTGAGTCCAGCGGTCTTGTTGGCGCTCCAGCTCTTCCTGGAGCTGAATTTTGGGCGCAAGATCTTCTAGCTCCTGTTTCCAGCGCTGTAGCTGGCTTAGTTTTTCCTGAAGTCTTGCCAGTTGATTCTCAATATTCTGCTTTTGCAAGAGTAGGTTCTCTCGCTGCCTTAGCCACTCCAAGCGCTGCTGCTGTTGCTTTTCCAACTCCCGCAGCTGAGCCTCTATGGCTAGGAAGCGCTGTGCCCCTGCTCGAGATTGTTCTTGCTCTGCTTGAGCTTGCTTGGCTTCTGCCCATAGCTTTTCTGCTTGCTCAAGGGATAGATTTAGTAGCGATCTCTTTTGCTCCAGTTGAACGATTTGCTGCTCAAGTGTTTGGATTTGCTCAAGCAGCTTCTCCAGGTGTTCAAGCTTCTGCCTAGTTTCACTTAGGGTATGGGTGCATTGATTGAGATGTGTTCGCCAGTAGTTTAACTCCCGCTCAATCTCTTGCTGTTCTGATTGGAGTAGATCCCAGTCTTGCAGTTGTTGATGAAGCAGCTCGATTCGGTGCTTAACAGCCTGAACCTGTGCCTCACTGTATTTTTCAACCGTCTGCAAATCCTTAGCAACCTGCTGATATTCTTCTACCTTCAAGATACGGTCAAAGACTTCTTTTCGTTCTTTGCTTGTTTTGAGAAAGTCTGCTGTAAATGTACCCTGAGGCACACCGATAGTTGTAGCAAACAGCCGTGCTAAATCTGTACCCGCGGGCACTCCCAAGTGTTGCCTTAGCCAAGCCAGTACATCGGTTTTGCGTTCGCAGTCTAGGCGCTGCTTGAGCTGGGGGTCAAAGAGGCGATAGCCCTGGGCTACACTGCGGCGGACACTGTAGGTGCGCTGATCCCATTTCGAGACAAACTGTACAGTGGCCACCGCATCGTTGGCGCCTGTGCGAATCAGCTCCTCTTGGTTGTAGGGACAGTAGTCAAACAGAACCCAAGCAATAGCCTCCAGAATGCTGGTTTTTCCGGCTCCGTTTTCTCCACAGATAGCGTTGATGCCGGGTTCAAATTCAAAGACAGCCTCCTCGTAGGCCTTAAAGTTCTGGAGAGCTACCGAGAGGATCCGCATGATCAGTCTTCTTCTCCTACAAAGGCTCTGCTCAGGCGGGTGTATATCTCTGCCTCGCTTTGTCCCTCCAAGACTCTTTCTTTGAGATCCAAAAGCAGCTGCGCCAGCTCCTTGCTGCGCTTCCGGTAGTGGGCATGACTGCTCAGCAGATCCCTATAGATTTTCTCTTCAACTTGGAGCCTTTGCTCTTCTTCAAGGGAAAGAGCGGCCGAGCCAATCTCAAGAGAATTGGCCTCGAAACGAAACAGGACAACCAGGGCACCAGTAAGCTGCTGAATTTGCCGTTGCAGAGCTCGGCTATCCAGCTCGTGCTTGGCAAAGCCCACCTGGCCTACCAGCCGCAACTCTACCAGCGGCTCTGGCCCGTCGCCTGGCGGCCCAACTTCCTTGGCCATGGCAAGGGCTGCTGCAGCAATTTCGGCAGGCGTTTCTCGACCCTTAGCCTCGAGGTAGAGTCGCTGACAGGGTCTTTGGTAGTAATCCTGCACCAGCTCTGCCTGGGGCGGTCCCTCTCCCCAGCGGACGCGATAAGCCCCTCGCGGAAGGTCCCATTCAGCAGTACTGGTGGCCTCCAGCGATCCTGGATTGAAGATCCAGCCTTCTTCTGCATAGCTTTTGTGGATATGTCCCAAGGCTAGATAGCCCACCCCCACCTCCCGTAGAGGCAGGAGATCCCGGTAGCGCAAGGCGCCCTGGTAGCGGGCAATTTGCCCTTCCAGTCCGTGGTGGAACATCAACACCACCCGCTCGGGGCCAGGAGGCAACTGCCGAATAGCTGCCGCCAACTGCTCAATGGACTTGGGAGCCGCTGACCCGTACCACTGGGAGCCGATGACCCGCACCCCACAGGGGAGATCTAAGTAGCTCCCCCGCCCGTCTGACCAGGGGTGCAGCTCCAGGCCCTGTTCCCCTTCCTCTGGCTCCAGCAAAATGAGCTCTCCATGATCGGCCAAGTAGCGCAGCCAACTGGTCTTGACACCATAGGGGCGACTGTCGTGGTTGCCCTCGATGGCCAAAACCGGGATCCCTGCCTGCTTCAGCTCCCGCAAGACAAGCTGGGCTTGGTTGAGAACCCCCGGCTGAATTTGTCGATGCTCAAACAGGTCGCCAGCAATGAGGACAAAGTCTACCCGCTTCTGAATGGCATGGCGGCGCACCACATCCCGAAAGGCCAAGAAAAAATCTTTGCTCCGTTCTGGACTGTCGTAGCGGTCGCAGCCCAGATGCACATCGGCCAAATGCAAAAAGGTGCAGGTAGAAGTGGCCATCGCCAGAGCTTGTCAGCAAATTGCTCACAGTTTAGCAAACGGATCTTGAGGGATCCCTGCCCCGCAATTTTCGGCTTCACGCCGCTGGGGTAGGCACTGCCCTTCTGCTGCCAGACCGATTATTTAGGCTAGCCACTGAAACGAGTGATCCATCCCGGCCAGCTCTTTCTGCAAGCTGAAAGTCCGTTACACAACTATGCGAAGGAGAGATCCCCAGCCTGCCGTAATCCCTCAGGTGGGAGGGGATGCCTGGCTCCTGAGTTTAATTATTGTGAAGCGACAGGGGGTTTACAGAGGCTGACCTATAATGCCAGGTAAGTCCCGCCCAGGGGAGAATCCCCAGTTTTGCTAGGGCGGGGGTGCTTCGTTCCTGGTCGCAAGAGAGGAGTTCTTGATGACAACTACACCTAAGGAGCGAGAGCCGAAAGTCAAGGTTTCGGTTGATATCGATCCAGTTCCCACCTCATTTGAGAAATGGGCCAAGCCAGGGCACTTCGATCGCAGCCTGGCGCGAGGGCCCAAGACCACGACCTGGATCTGGAACCTGCATGCTCTTGCCCATGACTTCGACAGTCACACCAGCGACTTAGAAGACATCTCTCGCAAGATCTTTTCGGCGCACTTCGGCCACCTGGCGGTGGTCTTCGTTTGGCTGAGCGGCATGTACTACCACGGCGCTCAGTTTTCCAACTACTCCGCTTGGCTGGCTGATCCCATCAATGTCAAGCCCAGCGCCCAGGTAGTCTGGCCCATTTTTGGCCAGGAGATCCTCAACGGCGATGTGGGCGGCGGCTTTGAAGGGATCCGCATCACGTCGGGCCTCTTTCACCTCTGGCGGGCTGCCGGCATCACCAATGAGTTTCAGCTCCTGGTAACGGCCATTGGCGGCTTGGTGATGGCCGCCCTCTGCCTGTTTGCTGGCTGGTTCCACTACCACAAGCGGGCTCCCAAGCTGGAGTGGTTCCAAAACGTGGAGTCGATGCTCAACCACCACCTGGCGGGCCTGCTGGGGCTAGGTGCGCTGGCCTGGGCTGGTCACCAAATCCACGTGGCCATTCCCATCAACAAGATGTTGGATGCCGGCGTGCCGGCGGCCCAGATCCCTCTGCCCCATGAATTCATCCTCAAGCCGGCCCTGATGAAGGAGATGTTCCCCAGCGTGGATTGGGGCTTCTTCAGCGGGGTGGTGCCTTTCTTTACCTTGGACTGGGGCAAGTACGCGGAGTTCCTCACCTTCAAGGGTGGTCTGGATCCGCAAACGGGCGCCCTCTGGCTGACGGATCAGGCCCACCACCACCTGGCCATCGCCGTGCTCTTTATCGTGGCTGGCCACATGTACCGCACCAACTGGGGCATTGGCCACTCCATTAAGGAGATCCTGGAAGCCCACAAGGGCCCCTACACGGGCGAGGGCCACAAGGGTCTGTACGAAGTGCTAACCACCTCTTGGCACGCCCAACTGGCCATCAACCTGGCCATGGTGGGATCCCTGAGCATCATCGTGGCCCAGCACATGTACGCCATGAACCCCTACCCCTACATGGGCATTGACTACGCCACCCAGATCTCCCTGTTTACCCACCACATGTGGATAGGGGGCCTGTTTATCGTTGGCGGCGCTGCCCACGGGGCCATCTACATGGTTCGCGATTATGACCCGGCGGTGAACCGCAACAATGTCTTGGATCGGGTGATCCGCCACCGCGACGCCATCATCAGCCACCTGAACTGGGTGTGCCTATTCCTGGGCTTCCACGCCTTCGGCTTCTACGTTCACAACGACACGATGCAGGCTCTGGGCCGTCCGCAGGACATGTTCTCGGATACAGGCATCCAGCTGCAGCCCATTTTTGCCCAGTGGATTCAATCTCTGCACACCAAGGCCATCGCTAGCACTGCTCCCTATGTGGGCGCTTCGGTAAGCCCCATCTTTGGGGGTGATGTGGTGGCTGTGGGTGGCAAGGTGTCCATGATGCCGATGGTGCTGGGCACGGCGGACTTCATGGTTCACCACATTCACGCCATGACCATCCACATCACGGTGCTGATCCTGCTCAAGGGGGTGCTGTTTGCCCGCTCTTCTCGCCTGATCCCCGATAAGGCCAAGCTGGGCTTCCGCTTCCCCTGCGATGGCCCGGGCCGCGGCGGCACTTGCCAAGTCTCCGCTTGGGATCACGTGTTCCTGGGGCTGTTCTGGATGTACAACTGCATCTCGATCGTGATCTTCCACTTCAGTTGGAAGATGCAGAGCGACATCTGGGGCACCGTCAACCCGGACGGCACGATTGAGCACATCACCGGAGGCAACTTTGCGGCCAGCGCTATCAACATCAACGGCTGGTTGCGGGACTTCCTGTGGGCCCAATCGGTGCAGGTGATCAACTCCTACGGCTCAGCTCTGTCAGCCTACGGGCTGCTCTTCTTGGGCGCCCACTTCGTCTGGGCCTTCAGCTTGATGTTCCTGTTCAGCGGTCGCGGCTACTGGCAGGAGCTCATTGAGTCAATTGTCTGGGCTCACAACAAGCTGAAAGTTGCTCCGGCCATTCAACCTCGCGCCCTCAGCATCATCCAGGGGCGGGCGGTCGGTGTGGCCCACTACCTGCTGGGCGGAATCGTGACCACTTGGGCGTTCTTCCTGGCACGGTTTGCCGCACTCGGCTAAGGCAAGGAGGAAGAGACAATCATGACCACTGCAACTCGTTTTCCCCAATTCAGCCAAGACCTGGCCAGCGATCCCACTACTCGACGTCTGTGGTATGGCATTGCCACCGCCCACGACTTTGAGACCCACGATGGCATGACAGAGGAGCGGCTCTACCAAAAGCTGTTTGCCACTCACTTCGGCCATCTGGCGATCATCTTCCTGTGGGCCTCTGGCAACGTCTTCCACATCGCCTGGCAGGGCAACTATGAGCAATGGGTGGCCAACCCCACCGGCGTCACGCCTATTGCCCACGCCATTTGGGATCCCCACTTTGGCAAGGCAGCGGTGGAAGCCTTTACCCAACCGGGGGGCGGCGGCCCTGTGAATGCGGCCTACTCTGGCCTGTACTACTGGTTCAACACCATTGGCCTACGCACCAACGGCGATCTCTACGCCGGCGCCATTGGCCTACTGCTACTAGCAGCGGTGTTCCTGTTTGCTGGCTGGCTGCACCTGCAGCCTCGCTTCCGCCCCAGCCTGAGCTGGTTTAAGAACGCCGAAGCCCGCCTCAACCACCACTTGGCCGGCCTGTTTGGCGTCAGCTCCTTGGCTTGGGCGGGCCACCTGATCCATGTGGCCATCCCTGAGTCCCGCGGTCAGCACGTAGGTTGGGACAACTTCCTCACCACCCTGCCCCACCCAGCGGGCCTGAAGCCGTTCTTCACCCTCAACTGGGGGGTGTACGCCCAGAACCCAGACACGGCCAACCACGTCTGGGGCACGGCAGAAGGGGCAGGGACGGCCATCCTTACCTTCTTGGGCGGCTTCAACCCCAACACCCAGTCTCTGTGGCTGACGGACATGGCCCACCACCACCTGGCCATTGCGGTGATCTTCATCGTGGCTGGGCACATGTATCGCACCAACTGGGGTATTGGCCACAGCATCCGCGAGATCCTGGGCGCCCATAACCCACCCAAGAACACTCCTTTTGGGGGCCTGTTGGGCGAAGGGCACAAGGGCCTCTACGACACGGTCAACAACTCCCTGCACTTCCAGTTGGCACTGGCTCTGGCCTGCTTGGGGGTGGTGACCTCGCTGGTGGCCCAGCACATGTACGCCCTCAACCCCTATGTGTTCATGTCCATGGATCACACCACGGAGGCGGCTCTCTACACCCATCACCAGTACATTGCTGGCTTCTTGATGGTAGGAGCTTTTGCTCACGGAGCCATTTTCCTGGTGCGGGACTACGATCCCGAGGCCAACAAGAACAACGTGCTGGCGCGGGTGCTGGATCACAAGGAGGCGATCATCTCCCACCTGAGCTGGGTGTCGCTGTTCTTGGGCTTCCACACGCTGGGGCTGTACGTCCACAACGACGTCATGCAGGCCTTTGGCACGCCGGAGAAGCAGATCCTGATCGAGCCGGTGTTTGCCCAGTTCATCCAGGCCTCCCACGGCAAGATGCTCTATGGCATGAACGTGCTGTTGTCGGATCCCAACAGCATTGCCTCCACTGCTTGGCCCAACCACGGCAACGTGTGGCTGCCAGGCTGGCTGCAAGCCATTAACGACCCCAATGGGTTCCTCTTCCTGCCTATTGGCCCTGGGGACTTCCTGGTGCACCACGCCATTGCCCTAGGCCTGCACACTACCACGTTGATTCTGGTCAAAGGGGCGCTGGATGCCCGCGGCTCTAAGCTGATGCCGGACAAAAAAGACTTCGGCTACAGCTTCCCCTGCGATGGGCCAGGTCGGGGCGGCACCTGCGACATCTCGGCCTGGGATGCTTTCTACCTGGCCATGTTCTGGATGCTGAACACCATTGGCTGGGTCACCTTCTACTGGCACTGGAAGCACCTGGGGATCTGGAGCGGCAACACTGCCCAGTTCAACGAGAACTCCACCTACCTCATGGGCTGGCTGCGGGACTACCTCTGGGCCAACTCCGCTCAGTTGATCAACGGCTACAACCCCTACGGGATGAACAACCTGTCGGTTTGGGCCTGGATGTTCCTGTTCGGCCACCTGGTGTGGGCCACGGGGTTCATGTTCCTCATCTCCTGGCGCGGCTACTGGCAAGAGCTGATCGAGACACTGGTGTGGGCGCATGAGCGCACTCCCTTGGCTAACTTGATCCGCTGGAAGGATAAGCCAGTGGCCCTGTCGATTGTGCAAGGGCGCTTGGTGGGTCTAGCCCACTTCACAGTGGGGTACGTGCTGACCTACGCGGCCTTCCTCATCGCCTCGACAGCTTCCTTGTCGGGCTAACTGCCTAGCTAAAGCAACTCCAGGGATCCCTATAAGTGGGATCCCTTTTTTACTGCTCGAACCTTGGATAGGAACTCGGCCAAGCTTTACATGGACTCGGGGGCACTTAGGCCGAGGATGCCAGTGAGCACGTTAAACAAGACCTGCCGCGTAGCTTGCACTAGTTGAATGCGGGCTTGCGCCAAGAGGGGATCCTCTTTCAAGAGAGGTAAAATGCGGCAGTTGTCGTAAAACTTGTTGAAATCGGCAGCAACGGCTTCTGCATAGCGGATGATTTTATGCGGGGCGCGCTCCTCGGCAGCGGCAATCAGCTCATCCGGCAGAGCCAACAGGCGCAACAGCAAGGCTCGCTCTTCGGGTTCTCTGTAGGGCAGTCTTCGTTGCTCCGTCAGGGCAACTTCGTCAGTTAGTTTCACTTTTTCTTCCTCCTGTAACCGCCGCAACAGGGTACAGCAGCGGGCGTGGCTGTAGTGGACATAGACCACTGGGTTATCGAAAGTTTGCTTGACAGCTAAATCCAAATCAAAGTTGATGGGACTGTCCATGCTGCTGCTGAGCAAAAACCAGCGCGCTGCGTCGACCCCCACGCCAATTTCTGGATCTTCGATGAGATCGTTTAGCGAAACAAAATTGCCAGTGCGCTTGGACATGCGCACTTCGACCTTCTCTCCAGTTTCCGGGTCAGCTTTAAACAACTTGACAAATTGGCCAATCAGGATTTCCAGCTTCACCTCTGGGTTGAAGGCCGCCACCGCTGCCCTCAGGCGACCAATATAGCCATGGTGATCCGAGCCAAGGATGTTGATCAGCCGCTGGTAGCCCCGCCGGACTTTGTCGCGGTGGTAAGCGATATCAGCCGCTAGGTAGGTAAACGAGCCATCAGCCTTCTGCACCACCCGATCCTTGTCGTCGCCAAATTCTTGGGTTTTGAAGTAAACGGCCTCCTCGGCCCCTAGCTTGGGATCCTCGCCTCGCGGCGCTCTAGCCCTATAGAGAAAACCGCGCTCTTGCAGCTCTTGCAAAGCCTGCTGGATAGCGCTCAGGCCCGTCTGGGGATCTGGCGTATGCAAGCAGCGCTCGCTAAACCAGTGATCGAACTCGGTGCGCAACTGCTGTAGGGTCTGCTTTTGCCAGGCCAGGATTTCCTCATAAGCAAACTCTATGTATTCCTCTAGGCTGGCTGGCAGAGGGCGGATCCCAGCCTGCACTTGCTCCAGCAGCCGCCGGGCAATATCGATCAAGTAGCTGCCGTGATAGCCGTCCTCTGGCAGAGCCACTTCTTCGCCCTGGAGTTGCCGCACCCGCACCTCTAGAGACTGACCTAAGAGCCGCATCTGATTGCCGGCATCGTTAATGTAGAACTCCCGCTCCACTTGGTGGCCTGTCCAGCGCAGCAGGTTAGCCAGGGTGGAGCCAACCGCCGCCCAGCGGCCATGCCCTACGTGCAGCGGCCCTGTTGGGTTGGCGGAAACATATTCCAGCAAAATGCGCTCGGGATGGGGGGTAGCTGTTTTGCCAAAGTCCTCCCCCAACCTCAACAACTCTTGCAGTCGCCTGGCCAAAAAGGGATCCCCAAGCCGAAAGTTGAGGTACCCTCCCCCTGCCACCTCAGTTTCAATATCCGGCAAATCCAGGTGTTTTCGCAGAGTTTGAGCGATCTGAGCCGGCGCTAGGCGGCAGAGCTTGGCCATTCCCAAGGGAGTGGGACAGGCGTAATCGCCATAGCGAGGATCGCTGGGGATCTGAACAACTGGCACCACGCCGGCTGCCCGCTCGGGAGTCAAGGATCCCAGTTGCCCTGCTGCGGCTGCCCGTTGAATGCTTTCGGCTACGGCAGCGGTGAGAAAGCGAATCAGGGAGGTGGATAGGGACTGGGTGACCATGGCTGAGGGTACCAAGACAACTCTGCGAAAGCTCAACTGGGCACCAGCGCGTCTCTTGATTTTGACACAACTGCCTCCTCTCTGCTCCAGCCGGCCTGGTTCTAGGGAGTGAAGACCAAAATCCTAGTGTCTCGAGGATGGCAATTTCCAACGGATGAGAGCAGTCTGCCTTGCCGCGAAGCAGTTGCGGCTACACCTCTGGTTTTGATTGCCCTGCGCTACGCAAGAGGCGTTCAGGGGCCTTCACCTCAGCCACCGCCAAAGTTACGGCATGAAGTCTGTTGCTACTTAATGCCAACTGCAACCACCGGCACTTTACCTGTAGACAAGAAACTTTGTCTTCCAGTGAAATTAAGCAGGCTAACTCCATCGGCTTGGCAAGGTCTAGTAAGCTTGTCGATTGAGCTCGCCAAAAGGCTGCTAGCAACAGATAAACGGTAACAACAAGTAACGGCTGACTAAAGCTGGTAGTGATCCCAAAAAAAAGCTGAATAAGTTTCGTGAGACAGGAAATCCCTTCTACCTTAGAGGAGATCAGTAGGGGACAAGGGCCCTTGGAGACCTTTGTTTTGATTAAGCAAGTGCCCGATCCTAACAGCAAAACGGGCGTCAACAGCGATGGCACCATCGACCGGGCCAAGGCCAAGCGGATGTTAAACCCCTTTGATCGCTACGCCCTGGAAGCGGCTCTCCAAACCAAACGCCAGCACGGGGCCAGGGTGACGGCAATCACCATGGGGCCACCGCCAGCCATCGAGGTACTTTACGAGGCCATTGCCCACGGCGTGGATCGGGGCATTCTGATAACCGATCGCCGCCTCGCTGCTTCCGATACCTTGGCCACTGCCTACACCTTGGCCCAGACAGTTCGCTATGCGGGCCAGCCGGATATCCTCTTCTGCGGGCTCCAGACCACCGACGGCGATACAGCCCAAGTGGGGCCCCAGTTGGCGGAGCGGCTGGGGATCCCTCAGGTTACCTATTGCGAGGCCTTCGAGATCCAAGAGGGGATCTTGGTGGCGCGGCGGGCTATCGAAGGAGGATCCCAGACAGTAAGGGTGCCCTTGCCGGTTCTGGTTACAGTGGCCAACACAGCGCGACGCTTGGCCTACCCTACCCTGCGCGGCATGCAGCGGGTGCAGCGGCTCATGCGGGACGAGGCAGCACGGGCTGAGGTCATCCAGATTCTTAGCCTAGACGACATAGGGGCCGATCCAGATCGCTGTGGCCTCAAGGGATCCCCGACCATTGTGGCCGCTACCGAAAAAGTTGGGGAGATGGGCGGCCGGTGTCAAGTTTTTCAGGGGCAGCCGCTGCCCCAACTGGTGCAACAACTCACCCAAGCCGTCGACTTGTTCCGCTACACCCTGACCTCTTAGCTTCCCCACCCCGAGAGGAGTCCCAACTTATGGATAGCAAGCGGGTAGTGGTCTTTGCCGAGCAGGTAGACGGGGAGCTACAGCCCATCGCTCTGGAGTTGTTAGGAGCGGGGCGACGGCTAGCGGACAAGCTAGGAGGGATCCTGAGTGCCTTGGTCCTTGGGCACAACATCGCCCACTTGCCCTCCCTTCTCATCGGCCACGGGGCGGATCAAGTCTTCATTGCCGATCATCCAGAGCTGGCTCAATACCGCACTCTGCCTTACCGCCGCGTCATCGTGGATCTCATCAAAAGCTGGCCTCAGCCGCCCCACATCTTGCTATTTGGCGCCACCACCACTGGCCGCGACTTGGCCCCCCGCTTGGCAGCCCACCTGGAAACGGGCTTGACCGCCGATTGCACCGAGCTGGACATCGGCCCCTTTGAGTACACCAACAGCAGAGATCCCAGCAAGGCTGGCTTCTTCCCCGCCTGCCTGTACGCCATTCGGCCCAGCTTTGGCGAATCGCTCAAAGCCCGCATTCTTGGACCTTGGAAGAATCCGCAAATGGCCACGGTGCGCCCCGGGGTGATGCTGCCCCTGCCATGGGACGGATCTCGCCAGGGGGAGGTGATCCCGGTGCCGGTTAACCTGAAGCCGGAGGATCTAAAGTTGCACATTGTGGAAACGGTGCGCAACCTTTCCCAGGCAGTGGATCTCAGCCGCGCCAAAGTCATCGTTGCAGGCGGCTACGGCCTGGGATGCGCGGAAGGCTTTGAGCTGATGAGGGAGCTAGCCGCCTGTTTCCCCAACAGCGCCGTTGGCTCTTCTCGCAAGGCTGTCGATGCCGGCTGGATCCCCTATGCCCACCAGGTAGGCCAAACGGGGAAAACTGTCCGTCCTCAGCTCTACATTGCCTGTGGCATTTCGGGAGCCATCCAGCACCGAGTCGGCATGGACAAGTCCCAGCTTATCATCGCCATCAACAAGGACAGCTCCGCCCCCATCTTCAAATTCGCCCACTACGGCATTGTGGGGGATCTCTACCAGGTGGTGCCAGAGCTAATTCGGCACCTGAAACAGGCTCAGGAGGAGAGGCGAGAAGGAGCCAATGTCCAACAACCCTTCCAGCAGCGGCTCCCTCTCCTACAAAAGCCCTAGAAAGACGGGTGTAGGACCATCGTTAGCAGACCCTGCTGCCCCAGCAACAGCTCCCGCAACAGGGTTACTAGGCCCACCCAAACCACAGGCGCCATGTCCACACCCCCCAGAGGCGGGATCAGGCGGCGTGTCGGGCGCAACAGAAACTCTGTTAGGCCGACCACCAGGGAGTAGGGAAGGCGGGAAGTATCCAGTTGCGGATACCAGGACAGGAAAATGCGCAGCACAAACAGCACGGTGTAAGTTGCCAACAGCGGACCTAGCACCCAGGCAGCGAATATCGGCAGCATACGTCTTGCAGGAACTAGGGGATTCGGAGCCCAAGGGGGATGTAGGCCTCGGCTCTAACCTTAGACTCAGCTTCTTAAAACTTTAACTCCATTTCCAAGATAGTCCTACAGGCAGCCGTTGGAGACTAGCGCCATAATGGTCGTATCTTGCTGACTGCAGGGAGGGATCCCATGCAGGGAAGACTCCAAGAGATCGATATCCGCAGCATTCTCCAGCTGATCGAGTTGGGCCAGCGCACCGGCGAACTTGTCGTGGAGGCAAACCCTTCCCTCTACTGGTTCATCTTTTTCCTCAATGGGCGAATCATCTATGCCTCTGAAGGCGAAGGCAACGTTGCTCGTCTCAGGGACTACCTGCGCCGCTTCCAGCTCGAAGCTGCCTTAGACGAAATTCAGATGCCACCCAAAGCAGCGGTGAACATCCCCGAGTACAGCCGCCTCTGGTCTTTGCTGGAAAACCACAAGCTCAACCCCAACCAAGGTAAGCAAATCCTTCTGGGCATGGTGCGGGAAGTCCTCTTTGATCTGCTCAGCCTTCACCACGGCTCCTTTATTTTCGAGGCTGGCCCTCCTCTGGCCCCCCAACTGACCACCTTCCCGGTCACTTCCCTGCTCACTGAGATGGTGACCCAAGTGCAGGAGTGGAAGAAGCTGCATCCCTACATCCAGACTCCCAACCAAGCCCCCACCATCGTCAACCCCCTGCCCCTCCAGCAAACCCTGCCAGCCGCCGTCTTCAAAGCTCTGAGTGAGTGGTCAGACGGCAAAACCAGCATTCGCCAGATGGCCCGCTACCTGGGCCGAGACATCCTGCTAGTGGCCAAAGCCTTCTATCCCTATGTGCAGCAGGGGGCAATCCACCTGTCCGAGCCTGTCCCCCTTGCTGGCCCCAAGCCTAGTAGACCCCTCAAACCTAGCGACAAGCCTGCTCACATCCTCTGCATCGACGATTCCATGGCTATCCAAAAAACCGTGGAGTTCATCCTGCAAAACGAGGGCTACCGGGTTACCACCATTGGCAACCCCCTCAAAGCTCTGGGACAGGTGTTTCTCCTCAACCCCGACATGATTCTCTGCGATGTGGCCATGCCCAAGCTGGATGGGTATGAGCTGTGCGCCATGTTGCGCAAATCCAGCCAGTTCCATGAAACCCCCATCGTGATGCTCACCGGCAAGGATAGTTTTTCTGACCGAATTAAAGCCCGCATGGCGGGGGCCAACGAGTTTCTGGGCAAGCCCTTTTCTGAGAAGGAGTTGTTGACCGTCGTCGAATCCTACGTGGGCCCACCTCCCAAACAGGGCGGCGAATAGGATCAAACGGGAGAGGGAGTACCGGACGGAGGAATGCCGTATCGAAACAATAGGGGTAGCACGGCTGGCCCACAGCCCCAGAGCTGAGCAATAGGCTTCAGTCGCAGCAGGCCAATGGCTGGGGGGTACAGGCGATGGTCAAAGTGATAGTGGATAACCAGTTACCTACCTGGAGGCCACGCAGGAACGGCTACGAAGTGCTCCGGTGAAGGGAAATGAAAGCACCCGACATGTTTGCAGAGTCTCTGCTCCACCAATTAGGTTAATGGTTAAGAGATCAAGGAGACTGGCCAAAAATGAGTCGCATTTTGGTGGTAGAAGATAGCCAATCCCAGCGGGAGATGATCAGTAAGCTGCTGCAGGAAAACGGCTTCGAGGTCATGACCGTGGAAGATGGAGTGGAAGCTGTAGAGGCGGTAAAGCAGAACAAACCCGACCTGATTGTGCTGGACATCGTCCTGCCCCGCATGAACGGCTACGAGGTGTGCCGTCTTCTCAAAGCTGACCCGCTTACTCAGAACACTCCGATTGTCATGTGCTCTTCCAAGGGTGAGGAAGCCGACCGCTACTGGGGGCTGCGCCAGGGAGCAGATGCCTATGTCGTCAAGCCTTTTCAGCCGCAGGAACTGGTGGGTACGATTAAGCGATTACTAAGGGGCTAGCCCGCTTCTATGCCTTCCGGCAGAGCCCAGGGGGGGCTCTAGACCCGGGCAAGGGAGCGGTGGCCACCTCTCCACAGGACCATCCACAGGGGGGAGCATCATGGTGGGGGATCTGGACTTGTTGATGGGGGACGAAACCCAGGAATTGAGAGAAATTGAGGCTCCTGAAGGTGAGCTATTCCTGAAATTCAAGGTTGCTACCGGCGGAGAATTTGCATTGCCGGCAGTATCAATTGTGGAAGTGATGAGCATTGGCCCTGAGAAGATTACCCCCATGCCCAATGTGGCACCGGTTTTGCTGGGCACACTCAACTTGCGGGGTGAAGTGATCTGGGTTGCAGACCTGGGGCAATTCTTGGGGATCAGTCCCCCCCTCAATCTTGAGCGTGCCGAGCTGCCTGTGGTGGCTGTAATGGATCAACAGGATTTGCTGATGGGATTGGCTGTGGACTCCATTGGGGGCATGGAGTGGCTCAAGACGGAATCGCTGCAACCTGTTCAGAAGGCTCCTGAGTCGCTAGCTCCCTTCTTGCGAGGAGAATGGGTGGTGCCAGAGACAGGGGCTCACTTGCCGTTCCTGGATCCGTCGGCCATCCTGAAATCTAATCGTTGGGGCTGATGAGGAGCCGCCTATAAGTTCGCCAGGAAAAGGAGGATGTATAGTTCTTATCGAGATTGCTCCCTAGACAGGGGAAACAGCTTGGAGCCTGTTCCCAAAAGATTTGCCCCAAGCTTGCTGGGGATGTGTTGCGCTAGCTCTTGCCCCCAAAGCTTTAGGGTTGGAGGGGAAAAGCAGTCCATGAGCATATTACTACAGCTTTATGGCGACCTAGCGACTTTGAGGGGTTGGTATGGGGTGAGTTCTGTGCATTGAGGCTAAAGCAGTCCCAGAGGTAGCCAAGCAGGGAAGGGAGGAGCCATGGTTTCCAGCGCAAACAATCAGAGAGACTTCACTGAGGGAATGGTTGCCTTTTGGCGGGGAGACTACGCTGAGGCAGTGCGTCTATTCAGCCAGGTGGCCGCTGCTCAACCTCAGGATACGGCGGTCAAGCTGTTGCTGGCTTCGGCCCAGAAGCAAGCGGGGCAACTGCGGGAAGCCCGCCATACCTACGATACCATCCTCAAAACAGCCAGCGATCCTGAGGATCTGGAAGCAGCCCGTAGGGGCCTGGAGGAGCTGTTGCAGGTGGCGCCGGAGCTAGCAGAGGCTCCCCCTTTACCGCAGGAGGACGAGCTTCAGCCTCGGGAGGGGTTTGCTGCTCAACTGGAGGAGTCGGATCCTTTTTCCCAGTTTGCGTTTGAGGAGAGGAGAGAAGCTGGGGCCGATCCCCTTGCTGCGGAGAGCAACAGCTTTGGAGAATTTGCCGAACCTTTCGAGACGAGACTCTCAGTGGAGCCAGCAGCCCTGTTGGGCTCCTCTCAGCCCCTGCCCACGACTCCTCGAACAACGGGAGGGGGTGTGAAGCAACCTCAGGCAGAGCCGATGCTCGAGGACGACTTTGCCTTCCTCAACGAGTTTGAGCAACAGCCGCAAGATCTGGAAAGCGATGCTGTTACTCAATTGGCTAGCGGTGCCGATTTTCCCGAGGAGATAGGCTTTTCTCTACCCACTTTTGAGGAAGGGGGATCCCTAGAAGAAAGCTTGCCGACGGAATTGGCCGCCCCCATGAGCGAGCCGATCCCTGCCCCCGACGAAGATACAGCCAGCGCTGGCTCTACGGTGCTCTTTGAGCCTGACGAGTTGGACAGCTTGGATCGCGAACTGGCCGGCACAGGCAGGAGCGAGCCGGCGGCCCTCGGCGCCGATGAGGGCAAGACAGGAGAAACGGCTAGAACGCTACAAAGCTTGCCGACTCTCTCCGTTCCTCTCCCCAGCATACCTAGAGGGGAACTGCCTAGCCGACTGACAGCCAATCAGCTGACCCTGGCGCTGATGCAAGGGGTGGTCAGTTTGGCTGCCGGCTTGGCCATTGGCCTAGGGATCCCAGCCAACGGTGGAGCCCGCCTGCTGGCCGGCGTAGTTGGCGGGGGGGTCATTGGCACAGGGGTTGGGGCTGTCCTTGCCTCCCGCCATGCCCAGCGCCTTCGCGCCACTACCCAAGAGCTGGCCGGACACTTTGCCGCCCTGGCCCAGGGGAATTATTCCGTGCGGGCAGAGGCGAGAGGAGATGACGAGCTGGGGCGCTTGGCCGACAGCTTCAACCGGATGGCTGCTGCCCTGGAGGCCCATTTTGCTGACCTCAGCCAGCGGGCTGCTGAACAGGGGCAGGCTAAGGAAGACTTGCAACGCCAAGTGATCCGCCTCCTGGACGATGTGGAGGGGGCAGCCCGCGGGGACTTGACGGTGCGGGCGGAGGTTACCGCTGACGTGCTCGGAGCTGTTGCTGACTCTTTCAACCTGACCATTCGCAGCCTGCGGGACATCGTGATTCAAGTGAAGCGGGCCGCAGCCGCTGTGAACGATGCAGCTTTACAGAGCGAGGACTTTGCCCGCAACCTTTCTGCCGACGCCCTGCGCCAGGCGGAGGAGATTTCCAACTCCCTCAACTCCATTCAGGAGATGACAGACTCCATTCAGGAGGTGGCTGGCAATGCTCGCGAGGCAGCCAATGTCGCTGCCCAGGCTACAGAAGCAGCTGCCCGAGGCGGAGAAGCCGTGGATCGCACGGTGGCCAGCATCCTGGAGATTCGGGAAGTGGCAGCAGAGGCGACCCGCAAGGTGAAACGCTTGGCAGAATCCTCCCAGGAGATCTCCAAGATTGTGGCTTTGATCTCACAAATTGCCTCGCGCACCAACCTGCTTGCCCTCAACGCCAGTATCGAGGCCGCGCGGGCCGGCGAGGCGGGACGGGGCTTTGCCATTGTGGCCGATGAGGTGCGACAACTGGCTGACCGAGCCGCCAAAGCTTCGAAAGAGATCGAGCAGATTGTGCTGCAGATCCAGTCGGAGACCAGCAACGTCATGACAGCCATGGAAGAGGGAACCCAGGTGGTGATCGAGGGAACAAGGCGGGCTGAGCAGGCCAAAAACAGTCTGGACGAGATCATCGAGGTCAGCCACCAGATTGATAGGTTGGTGCGGGCCATTTCTCAGGCTACCGTACAACAAACAGAGACCTCTCGCGCTGTGGCCCACCTCATGCAATCAGTGGCGCTGACAGCCAACGAGACATCCGAAGAGGCGCAGAAAGTGGCTGCTTCGCTGCAGCAGTTGGTGGGCATTGCCCGTGAGCTTCAAGCTTCCGTGGGTCGCTTCCGAGTGGGAGATGAATGAGCAAATTTGCCTGGTTCGCGGGCACTCTAGGGAGTAAGGATCCCGAGTCTCCTTGGGAGCCCCCTGCCAATCAGCGCAGAGGCAAGTTTTCCTGTGTCCAATTTGTTACTACTAAAACTGTGGGCCGTAGGAGGAGCCTCCTGCCATGAATGAAGAAGCACAAAAGCGGATTCTCAACTATTTCATCGAAGAGGCCCGCGACCACTTGGCCACTATCGAGCAAGGGCTCCTCAGCTTGCGGGACACGGTCGGCGACCCTGAGCAAATCAATGAGCTATTCCGAGCTGCTCACTCCATCAAGGGGGGAGCAGCCATGCTGGGCCTTACCAGCATTCAGCGAACAGCCCACCGCCTAGAAGACTTCTTTAACATCTTTCGCTCTCGTCCGGGCGAGGTGCCAGTGGATCAGCACCTGGAAACACTGCTGCTGCAGGTCTTTGATGGTCTGACGGCGCTCTTGGACGAGCTGCAGAGCCCCCAAGGCCTCACCCAGGAGTTCAGCGCTTCCACTTTGGCAGGATTGGAGCCAGTTTTTCAGGAGGCCGAAAAGCACATTCGCAGTCTTCTGGGCGAAGGCCCCCCCTCCATTCCCGCTCCGGCTGTTGCCCCGCCGTCGGCAGCTCGCAGCCTTCAGCAGGAGATGGTGGAAGTGGTGCCGCAGCAGTTGCGGCAGATGTTGGAGCTGTTCAAGCAAGGGGATCAGCCGGGCGTGCGCGAGCAGTTGCGGGAGGCAAATGCCGTCCTCAAGCAAATCGGGCAAACTCATCACTTGAAAGGCTGGCAACAGCTCACAGAAACTTTCGAGCAAGCGCTGGGCAACCCCAATGCCGATCTGCGAACGCTGGCGTTGATTGCCCTGCGGGACTTCAAGCAAGGGCAGCAGTTGATCTTGGCAGGCAGGGCTGAGGAGGTGAGTGCCTCGGCAGAATTGCAGCAGCTGGCCCGCCCGGCAGCGCCGGCTGCACCCCCTGATCCCTTGGACGTGGTGATCCAGCAGCGGATCCCGGCCCTACTGCGCCAGATGCTGGAGCTGTTCAAACGGCCCGACGACCCCGCTACGCGGCCCGCCTTGCAGAGCATCGCCCAATCCCTGCAGGAGGTGGGGCAAGCCGAGGGTGTGGATCTGGGCGGCTGGACAGCCCTAGCGCGCCTGGTTGGGGAGATTTTGGCAGATCCTGCCCAAGATTTACGGCAGGTGGCTCTGCCAGTGTTGCGAGATCTTAAGCAGGCCCACCAGGCTCTGGCTAGCGGAGCAGCCCAGAGCATCCAGCCCTCTGCAGAGTTGTTGGCCTTCCGCCGCGTGCCGACAGTTGCTGAGGAGGCTGAGTCAGAACTGTCCTCTGCCGAACCCGAGGCCGTCCTCTCTGCTCCGGCTCTAAGCCGAGAATCTGGGTTAGAGGAAGCCCTAGAAGCCGAAAGCCAAGAAACAGAACACCCAGAGCTAGGCCGGCCGGAGATGCTTGCCGAGAAGGGGATAGAGGAAGACGGGCAAGCTGCCGCCGACCTTGCCCAAGAAGGCCTTGCTGGCTCCGCAGAGATGAACTGGCTTCAGGAGAAGGGGGTGCCACAAGCCGACTGGGCCGTGGGTGGAGGTGACTTCGACGCCACTCCCTTGAGTTTGGAGGAAGAAGTCTCCTTGGCCTTTGAGGAGCTGTTTGCCAACGCGGAACAGCTATCCGATATCGAAGAACTTCCACCAGAGCTGATCCCTCCTGCCTCTGAACTCTCCTCAGCAGCGTTCGAGGAGCTCATCCCAGAAGAGAGGAGAGCGGAAGCGGATCTGGCAGCGCTGTTTGCGGAAGTGTCGGGCGAAGCAACAGCGGAGGCTGGCGCTGCTGAGCAGACAGAGGCTGAGGACACAGGTCAAGCTCTCTGGAACGTCACCGAAGAGGAGTTGACGGTCCAAGCACCTGCGGAAAGGCCTACGGCGAGCCTCGACTTTGCGGCTGCAAGTGGTGGAGTGGAGGCCCCGTTTGAGCTGGAGGAGCTAGCCGTTGAGAGTTCTCCCTTGCCTGACTTGGAGTCAACTCCCAGGGTGGAGCTTTGGGCAGAGGTCGAGGAGGGATCCCCTGCCGAGGAGAGCCTAGAGGATCTTCTTGGGGCGGCAGAGCTGGCCTGGTCGGAAGCAGCCGAGCAGTCTGAAAGCCTCGAGGAGCCAAAGGTTGCGGCAGCCCAGGGCTTCACGGCTGAGCTGAGTCTGGCTGAGCTCTTGGCTAGTGAGACGGTGGAGGCCCCAGAAAACCAGGAGGAGTGGGCGCTCCTGGAGCAGATGTTTCCAGCCCCAGAAGAGGAGCCCTCTGCAGCAGCTGCTGCCTCTTTCTCGGAGGATTCTCTCAACCGTCTCGAGGTGTTGTTTGCCGAGGAGGCCGAGGCCGAAGAGCTGGGCAGGGGGGCTGGCGAACCTTCATCGGCTGTGGATACTGATGGCGACAGCCAGATCGATCTGGAGGAGCTGAGCCGGTTCTTTGCCGCAGCGGCAGACACGCAGGAAGGAGCCCCCCTGGGTGACCTAGAAGCCTCGCCAGCAAGCAACTTAGCTGCAGAAGTTCCGCCAGAGGTAGCAGAGGAGGGTAGGGCTCTGCAGTCAGCAGAGGAAGACCTGGCCAGGCAACTGGAAAGCCTGTTTGCCGAGGATGAGCCCTTGGCCGCCCTGGGCGCAACTGTGGCTGAGGGCAAGATGCAGACCCCGGCAGAAGAAGCTTTAGAAGGCTCTTCCAGCCCTAGCCTGGACGATCTGGCTGCTCTCTTTGATGCTGCTGAACCAGCAGTGACTCCTAAGCTGGAAGAGGCTACTGCTCCCCCTGCAGAAGCCGCCAGCGACTTCGCAGCCCAACTGGAATTGCTCCTAGGCGACCTCGAGGTCGCTCCCCAGGCTCCTGCTGCGCCTCCTCCCCCTGCTGTTACTGCTCCAGCAGCCACCCCAGCAGTACCCGCTACGCCAGCAACACCGGCCAGCCGGCGGGCTGCCCTAGGTAGCTCTGTAATGCGGGTGGAGGTGCGTCACCTGGACTTCATCAACAACTTGGTGGGAGAGCTGGTTGTCATTCGCAATAGCATAGAGCAAAACCAAACTCGTCTGCGCCAATTTCTCGATGGCCTATTGAGCCGTGTCCAGCAGCTTGGGGAGCTGAGCCAGCGCATGCGGGATCAGTACGACCGCTCCCTGCTGGAAGCAGCGCTGTTTTCTGGCCGCAGGAGCACGGCAGCAGTGGGCTCCAGTCGCAACGGCGAGGGATCCAGCCGCGCCAGAGTAGGTCACTCCACAGGCCAGGAGTTTGACAAGCTGGAGATGGACCAGTTTACGGCCTTCCACGCCCTGGCCCAGGAGATTATCGAGCTCATTGTGCGGGTGCGTGAGTCTTCCTCCGACATTGAGTTTGCCGTGAATGAGGCGGAGCAGATTGCCCGCCAGTTCCGGCAGGTCACCGCCCAACTGCAAGAGGGCCTGAACCGAGCGCGCATGGTGCCTTTTGCGCAAATTGCCGACCGCTTGCCCCGAGCTGTTCGCGACCTCTCCCTCAAAACCGGTAAGCAGGCCAGCCTGGTGGTGGAAGGCCGGGACACCCTTATCGACAAGGCCATTCTGGAAGAGCTCTCCGACCCGCTAACCCACCTGGTGAACAACGCCCTGGTGCACGGGATCGAGCCGCCGGAAGAGCGGCGCCGCTTGGGCAAGCCCCCTGAGGGCAAGATTACCGTCAAGGCTTTCTACCAGGGCAACCAAGCCATCATTGTCGTCTCCGACGACGGGGCGGGGATCCCGGTGGAGAAGGTCAAGGCCAAGGCGCAAAGGTTGGGGCTGCTGTCAGAGGAAGCAACCGAAGACGAAGTATTTGGGGTTCTCTTCCACCCCGGCTTCAGCAGCCGCGAGGCTAGCGAGGTAGACGATCTGGCTGGGCGAGGGGTTGGCTTGGATGTGGTGCGGCGCAACATCACTGCACTGCGCGGCAGCATTCAGGTGGATTCTGTGCGCGGCAGGGGCACCACCTTCACCATCTGCCTGCCGCTCACTCTGAGCATTTCCAAGGCGATGGTGTGTGTCAGCGACAAGGCCCTGATTGCCTTCCCCCTCGACGGCGTGGAGGAGATGCTGGATGTTCCCGTCGACGCCGTGCAGCCTGATGAGCAGGGACGGCCCACCATTCCCTGGCGGGATCAGCGTCTTCCCTTCCAGCCCCTCTCCAGCTTGTTGTCCTACAGCCGCAGCCACAGCCGCAGCCGCTCTGAGGTTTATACCGTCACCCAGGATGAGGGTATCATTCCCATCGTTGTCCTCCAAAGTGCGGGCCAGTACCTTGCTCTGCAGGTGGACAGCTTTGTGGAAGAGCAGGAGATCGTGATCAAGCAACTGCGCGGCCCTGTGCCTAAGCCGCCGGGAATCTCTGGGGTAACGGTGTTGGGGAACGGGCGGGTGCTGCCGATTGCTGACGTCCTCGAGCTGGTGGATATGGCTCAAGGCCGCCGTCGCGATCTCAGCCGCCTCTGGGCAGAGCGTCGCGCTGAGGAGCCAAGGGCCGAGGAAACCCATCAGACCACGGTGCTCATTGTGGACGACTCGATTACCGTGCGAGAGCTGCTCTCCATGTCCTTCCAAAAGGTGGGCTACCGGGTGGAGCAGGCCCGCGATGGCCAGGATGCCTGGGAAAAGCTCCGCGGCGGCTTGCGCTGCGATCTCGTCTTCTGCGACATCGAGATGCCGCGCATGGACGGCCTAGAGTTGCTCTCCCGCATACGGGCAGACAGCAACCTCAAGCATATTCCGGTAGCTATGCTCACCTCGCGAGGGGCAGAACGACACCGGCAAACAGCCCGGGAGCTGGGGGCCACTGCCTACTTCACCAAGCCCTACCTGGAGGAGGAGCTGCTCAGCGCTGCTGCCCGCATGCTGCAAGGGGAGCAGTTGTTGAAGCCTGCCCCCCCTTCCTGAAGGGGCGACGCCAGGATCGCCAAAGGGCTTGACTCCAGAGGAGATTGGAAGGTGTAGGATATTGGCCTGTTGTCCTCGGAGGGAAGTGGCGATGCGCCTGACTGTCTGGGCTCTCATCCTGGCTGGTGGGTTTGTCCTGGGGGCTTCCTGGGCTGGCAGGGAGCTGGAGGCAACTGCTCATGAGAGCAAGGGGAAGGGGGAGCTCTCGATCCATAGAGCTCATCAGATAAGCCTAGGCCCTGCCGACGAATCCTTCGACCTGCGGTTTCTGGATGCGATGATCCTCCACCACGAGGGAGCGGTGAGCATGGCCGCGGAGGCCCTGCAAAAATCCCGGCGGCGGGAAATTCGTCAGTTAGCCAAGGGTATCATGGCTGCCCAGAGCCAAGAAATCAAGCAGATGCAAGGCTGGCGGCTGAGCTGGTACCTGCAAGCTCCCCGGGATCCCGTCATGGGGCATGAAGAGATGGGCCACCAGATGGCCATGACTCCGGAGATGGCTGCTGCCATGCGCATGGATACCAACCTGGGATCCGCTGACCCTGAGTTTGACCTGCGCTTCCTGCAAGCCATGATCCAGCACCACGAAGGAGCCCTGGTCATGGCTAGAGAGGCTCTGGAAAAATCCAAGCGCCTCGAGATTCGGCAACTGGCAACAGCCATTGTCACTACCCAGCAGGCGGAGATTGAGCAAATGCGGGCCTGGCAAAAGCGGTGGTATCCGCGGTAGGGCCGCTGGGATAGAAAGATGAGGGGATGCGAGCAAGGCCGGCTCTTACGGCTGCCCGCAGCACCCAAAGGATTCCTCCGCATTGCCAATGGCCCTAGAGCTGCCCTCCCTCCCTCAACACCCCGATTTGCTTCCACCGGTTCGCCAAGACCGGAGATCCCGCTGGCTGGCAGGGCTAGCTGTTTTGCTGCTGTGCTTGGGATCCCCCAACCGCTGGTTGCACTGGTTCCCAGGGGCACTACTGGGCCTAGCACCCCTGTTTCACCTCTGCGAACAGCAACAGGGGTGGAGGCGGTGGCGTTTGGCCTATGGCCTGTGGTTTTGCGTGTGCCTGTACGCCTTCTGGGTGGATCCCTTCTCCCTTCAAGTGCTCAGCGCTTGGGAAGTCTTGGGGGGAATGGTGGTGGCCCCCCTGATTCCTCTGTTTTTCACAACGGCCACAGTTTTAAGTTTGCAGTTGAGCCAGCCGCTTCCCCCCTGGGCCCGTCCTCTAGGGGTAGCCACGGTCTGGACAGGGCTAGATGGGCTGCTGGGCCTGCTCCGCTGGCCGATTCCCTTCCACTGGGGCTCCCTGCTGTTCGATTGGCCGCTGGGGATCCAAGTGGCTGATCTGGCGGGGATCTGGGGGGTGACCTTTTTTGCGGTCTTCGTCAACGGCGTGCTCTGGCAGTTGGCCCTCCAGCTTCCCCAGCTTTCCTTGCGGGGGGTGCTGAGTGCAGGGCGCAGAAACCCGGATTTCTGGCGGATCTTGGCCTGCGGCCTGGCTCTAGCAGGGCCAGTCTTGGCCTACGGGAGCGTGCGGCTGGCCTATTTCGATGTCCTGGCGGCAAGAGGAGGGAATCCCAGCTTTCGCGTGGGGACGGTGCAGCAGGTGGCCTGGCTAGAAGCCGATCGCAGTTGGGACTACCGCAGCCAGCGCTACCGCGAGCTGCACCAGCTTTCGGCCCAAGCGGTGGCCGAGGGGGCGCAGTTGGTGATCTGGCCAGAAGGAGCGCTGCGGGCCCGCCTGCTGAACACCCCGCTACAACCCTATGTGATCGAGCCGATGCGAGCCATCCTTCCCCCTGAAGGGGCCTTGATTACCGGGGCAACGGAGCCCGATCCCCGAACGGTACATCTGCCAGAGGAGGAGCAGCGGTTTTTCAACACAGCCCTCCTCTTCAACGCCCAGGGCCAGGTGCAGGATTGGTTTGGCAAGCAGTGGATCTTCCCCTACTTCGAGTCGGGCCGCTACGTGCCCTCTCCCGATGGCTATCGGCCGCTAGCAGGAGGAGAGCTGTTTGGGCCTTTGGGGGTGATGATCTGCCTGGAGAGCGTCTTGCCTGCCCCCAGCCGAGCTCTAACTCGTGCGGGAGCGGAGTCGTTGATCGTGATCTCCGACAGCAGCTGGTTTGGCAACAGCCACTGGCCCCTGCTCCACGGCCGGCTTTCGGTCTTTCGGGCGGTTGAAAACCGGCGCAGCGTGGTTTTTGTCAACAACACCGGCGGCAACTTGGTGGTGGATCCCTCCGGTCGAATACAACGCGTGGGCCCGATTTTTCAGCGCGGAGTGGTTACTGGGGAGGTGAGGCGGCAATCCCAGCTAACCTTCTACACGCGCACAGGCGACTGGCTGGCCTGGTTGACCTTAGGCCTTTCTCTGGGATTGAAGGCCTGGGGATCCCGAGCCAAGCCAGGATACGCTAAAATTCCCAGGTAGGGTTAGGGCTTTGCGGCAGGCGGTGCCTAGCTCCGCTTAAATGGAATCCGAGCCCTCCTTGCTGATGTAGCTCAGTTGGTAGAGCAGCTCACTCGTAATGAGCAGGTCATCGGTTCGAGTCCGATCATCAGCTTTAAAACCTGCCTTAGCTTTACAAGGGCTGTGGGGCGGGAGGGGCTGCCCCCTAAGCGTGGCTAGGTGATCAAGCTGTCTCCTTACCTTCCCGGCCGCAGTTTTTGGCCATGACAACCCCTTTTCCTTGGCCCTACCGCACCCCCGGCATTCCAGACTCTGCCTTTGAGCGGATCCCGGGGATCCCTATGAGCCCCCGCGAGGTGCGGGTGCTGGTGCTGAGCCAGTTACGCTTGGGAGAAGACCACTGCCTATGGGATATCGGCGCCGGCACTGGCACTATTGCCATCGAGGCGGCCATTCTCTGCCCCCGCGCTTGCGTGATTGCCATCGAGCGCGATGCGGAGGTGGTCAGCTTGATCGAGAGTAACTGCCAGAAATTTGGCCTCAGCAACGTGCAAGTTATCCAGGGCACTGCTCCCGAGTGTCTGCATCAGCTTTCTCCGCCCCCCGACCGCCTCTGTATTGAAGGGGGCCATCCCCTCCGCCAGATCCTAGAGGCTGCTTGGCACTATCTCAAACCCAACGGCCGAGTCGTGGCCACCACCAACTCGCTAGAAGATCTCTACGGCCTCTCCGCCGGCCTGGCTGCGGTGGGAGCCCACCAGGTTGAAGTTATCCAGGCAGCAGTAAACCGTCTGGAGTCGCGAGGCCGCACCCAACTGTTGCTGGCTTTGGATCCTACTTTTGTGTTAAGCGGAGAGAAAAGCTCTAAATAGCTTGAGAGGTTTCTTCTCCGCTGCTTGCAAAGCTTTTTCTAAAGCAATGTGAATCAACCAAACCGAACCACCAGGACTCCAATTTTCTCCAGCTGCAGAGGGCAATGGAGAGATTTCACATCCCCTTTCCAGAGTTGCAGGCAGTAAGGCTGGGGCGGCTGTTGATTCGACCTGCAGCGACTTGAATGCTATGGGGACTGGGGCATTGGCAATCGCTGCCGACAGGAAGTGATTTAGGCCAAGCCAGCCGAAGGAAAAGCCAGGTTGGGCTAGCGATGCCTCCTCGCTTTACCCCGCTCTTCCCGAAACCCTAGCAGCTGCCAATCCCCCACTGCGAGCCCAAGGAAGGCAACTACTGCGCCATACACATTTCTCTACACTCTGCAGCCTTTGTTAGGGATCGAGGTAGAGTATTTCCAGAACAATTGCCTCTTCGGGAGAGCAAAGGATGAAAGTTGGAGATCGAGTACGGGTGCGCGCCAGCGTGATTGTCTATCACCACCCGGAACATCGCAATCAACCGTTTGACCTCAAGGGCATGGAGGGAGAAGTAATAGCTGTCGTCCGGGACTGGAATGGCCGCCCCGTCAGCGCCAACTTTCCCTTTCAGGTGCAGTTTGGTAACAAGTTCCGCGCCCATCTGCAGGCGGAGGAACTGGAGCTGATCGAGGCGGCCCCCTTGCCGGAAACTCCTGCCTAGGAGAGACCTAGCAGGGTGCGGTTGGTTTCCAGAATTGGCTGGATTAAGGCAAACTCCGCCGGGGTAAGGTACTTGGCAATCACCTCCTGCAGAAGGCGGTAGGTGGCCTCGCAACTGCGCTGCTTGCGAAAGGCCCGCATCAAGGTCTGAAACCAGTAGAGGAACCGCTCCTTGTAGCGCTGCTCATCGTCCAAAAGCATGGCCAAAGCGGAAAGACGCAAAACCCGCACTGTGTCTGCCTTACACTTGTTGCTGAAGTCCTCTATCCCCCGCATGAGCAAGTAGGGATCCAAGGCGCGCAGCTTGGCCTCCACCTCGCCGACAATCTGGGCTTCCGCCGCTTGAATTTTGCGGTAGGCGCTTAGCCGCAACTCAAAAGAAGCTAGGTAGGCCTCCATGAACTGCATCTCCTCATCTCGGAGATAGCGTCCGTCGGCGGCCAGGCTCAATTGGCGCAGTTGGGTCAGCATCGGGATACCAGAGGAATACAGGAGGACATTCGCTTGCTTTTAAGTCTAGCGGCAGAAGGTGTGCCATTTGATTTCCGCTGGCTTCTCAGCTAGGTTAATATTAGTTAATAGTCTGCCAGTGGGCCCAGGCACCATTGGATAGAAAGCACCCTTTGGGAGGAAACACTTCCGTGAGTCAGAAAAGTAAAAACAAAAAATGGAGGAGTGCCGGCTTGTATGCCTTGCTGGCCATCGTCTTGATCTCGCTGGCCACAACCTTCTTCGGCACCCGCCCGGCTGAGCGCCTGGAGATCAGCTACTCGGATCTCATGAGCCGCGTAGAGCGGGGCGAGGTCAGCAAGGTTTTGGTTGAGGTTACTCCTGATGGCCGCCAAATTGCCATTGCTGACGCGGAGATCAACAGCCGCGCCACTCGAGTGCAGGTCAATCTGCCCCCCCTCACTCCCGACTTTGAGAACACCTTGCTTGCCAAAGGAGTAGAACTGGCAGTGCGCCCTGTTCAGGATGAGGGTTTGCTGGGGCGCATCTTTAGCACCTTCCTTCTACCTGTTTTGCTGCTGCTGGGTTTGTTTTTCCTGCTACGGCGAGCCCAGAATGGCCCTGGCAGTCAAGCGCTTAACTTCGGCAAGTCGAGGGCGCGGGTGCAGATGGAGCCGAAAACCCAAGTTACCTTCAACGATGTGGCAGGTGTAGACCAGGCCAAGCTGGAGCTGGCGGAGGTGGTAGACTTCTTGAAAAACCCTGAGCGCTACAACGCTCTCGGGGCGAGGATCCCGCGAGGGGTGTTGCTGGTCGGCCCCCCAGGCACCGGCAAAACTCTCTTGGCGCGCGCTGTGGCTGGGGAGGCAGGGGTGCCCTTCTTTTCCATTTCCGGCTCCGAGTTTGTGGAGATGTTTGTGGGGGTAGGGGCCTCGCGCGTGCGGGATCTATTCGAGCAAGCTAAGCAAAATGCCCCCTGCATTGTCTTTATCGACGAGATCGATGCCGTTGGTCGGCAGCGGGGAGCGGGTTTGGGAGGTGGCAACGACGAGCGGGAGCAAACTCTCAACCAGCTGCTGACCGAGATGGATGGCTTTGAGGGCAACTCCGGTGTCATTGTTATTGCAGCTACCAACCGACCCGATGTGTTGGATGCAGCGCTGCTGCGACCGGGGCGCTTTGACCGCCAAGTAACGGTGGACCGCCCTGACTTCCAAGGCCGCCTGGAGATCCTCAAGGTGCATGCCCGTGGCAAAACCCTGGCCGCCGATGTGGATTTGGAGAAGTTAGCCCGCCGTACCCCTGGGTTTACGGGGGCGGATCTGGCCAACCTGCTCAACGAGGCAGCCATCTTGGCGGCCCGCCGCAACCTCACGGAGATCTCGATGGACGAGATCAACGACGCGGTGGATCGAGTGCTGGCTGGCCCAGAGAAGAAGGATCGCCTCATGAGCGAGCGGCGCAAGGAGCTGGTGGCCTACCACGAGGCGGGCCACGCCCTGGTGGGAGCCCTCTTGCCCAACTACGATCCCATCCAAAAGGTCACCATCATCCCTCGCGGCCAGGCGAGCGGCCTTACCTGGTTTGTGCCCAACGATGACGACATGGGCCTGACTAGCCGTGCTCATCTCAAAAACATGATGACTGTCGCCCTAGGCGGACGGGTGGCCGAAGAGGTGGTTTACGGCGAGGCGGAGGTGACTACGGGGGCAGCCAGCGACCTGCAGCAGGTAGCCCGTATTGCCCGCAACATGGTGACTCGCTTTGGCATGAGCGACCGCCTAGGCAATGTGGCCCTAGGCCGCCAGTACGCCAACATCTTCCTAGGTCGCGAGATTGCTGCCGAGCGGGACTTCTCCGAAGAGACAGCAGCCCTTATCGACGAGGAAGTGCGGCGTCTGGTTAACGAAGCCTACCAGCGGGCTACCTATCTCATCCGGGAGAACCGCGCTCTCTTGGATCGCATTGCCCGTCGCCTGGTGGAGGCGGAAACCATCGACGGGGAAGAGCTACAGGCAATCATCGAGAGCTCTGAAGTGGTGATGCTGCCACCTGAGGAGGAGCCAGTGAGCTTGCCAGTGGCCCTCAACGTCAACGCTTAGGTCTCTCTCGCTGGAGGCGAGGTGGGGGATCCCTGCTTTCCAGGCAGGGATCTCAAGTTTTTCGAGGAGGCTGTCTTAGTCGACGACAGCCGAGCCCGACAAGAGGCGGCTCACCTCTGTTTCGGTGGCCCGAGGCTCGTACATCTTCACCACGTATTCGGCCACCATGCGGTCGGTGTTGAAAACCGGGTTGAGCGTGCGGATCGCCTCCTTCATGCGGGCAACCCAGCGGCGCGGGATCCCCTTTTCATCCCGCTCGTAGAACATGGGGATGATCTCGTACTCCAACACATCGTAGAGGGAGTTGGCATCCAGTTCATCTTGGATGGCGGGATCTAGGCCTTCAATGGCTTGTCCAATGGCCCAGCCGTTGCGACCGTTGTAGCCCTCAGGCCACCACCCATCCAAAACCGAGAGGTTGAGCCCGCCGTTGAAGCCCACCTTTTGCCCAGAGGTGCCCGAGGCTTCAAGAGGGCGCCGCGGGGTGTTTAGCCACAAATCCACCCCTTGGATCAGGTTGCGGCTGACGTAGGCATCGTAATTTTCAATAAAGGCAACCCTGTGGGCCACCTCAGGCCGATTTGACCATTCGACCACCCGTTGGATGAGGCGCTTACCCTCTTCATCTCGCGGGTGAGCCTTGCCAGCAAAGATAATTTGCACAGGGTATTCTTTGTTGGTGAAGATGCGGGTAACCCGCTCCAAATTCCGCAAGATGAGGTCTCCTCGCTTGTAGGTGCTAAAGCGCCGGGCAAACCCAATCGTCAGGATCTTGGGATCCAGCAACTGGTTGACAGCCTGAATGCGCTCGTTGCTCTCTCCGCGGCTGCGCCGCGCCCGCAACACCCGGTGACGGGTAAAAGCCACCAGCCGCTCCCGCAGGGCTTCTTTGCACCGCCACAGTTCCTCATCAGGTATTTCCTCTACCTTGGCCCACAGCTCCGGGTCGGATACCCGCTCGGGCCAGTCGGGACCTAGGTATTGGTTGTAGAGGTTCCAGAAAAGAGGAGCAACCCAGGTGCGGGCGTGAACCCCATTGGTAATGGAGCCAATGCGCACCTCATCCACGGAGCGCTCTGGGTAGAGCACATGCCACATCTGGCGTGAGACCCGACCATGCAACTGGCTTACTCCGTTAGCCGCACGTGCGTAGCGCAAAGCCAGCACCGTCATGTGGAAGGGCTCCCAGGGATCCCCGCCGCGCCGCGCTCCCAGAGCCAAAAACTGCTCCCGCGTCAGGCCTAGTTGCGGCCAGAAAGAGGCAAAGAACGCATCCATCTCGCTGGGGCTGAAGGCATCGTGGCCAGCCGGCACCGGCGTGTGAGTGGTGAACACACATTTCTCCCGCACCTTGGCCTCTGCTGCCTCAAAGGGCGTGCCCCGCGCCACCTCCTCCCGCAGCAGCTCCAGGGTTAGGAAGGCGGAATGCCCCTCGTTCATGTGGTAGACCATGGGATCCAAGCCCAGCTGGCGCAGCAGCCGTACCCCGCCAATGCCGAGGACGCACTCCTGGGCAAGGCGCGTGTCGGTGCTGCCGCCATAGAGGTGGGCGGTGATCCAGCGGTCAATAGGATCGTTCTCCGGCAGGTTAGTGTCTAAGAGGAAAAGAGGAACCCGGCCCACATCGACCCGCCAGGCGCGCACCTTGACCAACCGCTGCCGCATTGACAGCTCCACCAGCAGGGGGCTGCCATCTGGCCGCCGCACCAGCGTCAGGGGCAGGGAGTCAACCTCACAGTCTTCGTAGAGCTCCCCTTGCCAGCCACTGATGTCGAGGCGCTGTTGGAAATAGCCTTGACGGTAGAGCAACCCCACGCCCACCATCGGCACCCCTAGATCGGAGGCGGATTTGAGGTGATCGGCGGCCAGCATGCCCAGGCCACCGGAGTAGATCGGCAAGGACTCGTGTAGACCGTACTCAGCGCAGAAATAGGCAATAGGGCGCTGCCAGTCGTAGGTTTTCATGGTGCGCTTGGCCCAGGTGTCCTCAGCTGCCATGTACTTGCGATAGGCTTGCACCATCCGATTGAGGGTGTTGAGATAGTTGACATCGGTGGCCAAGGCCGCCAAGCGCAAGTAAGAAACCTCCTCCAGCATGCGCACTGGATTGTGGGAGGTTTTTTCCCAGAGGGCAGGATCCATTTCCCGAAAAATGGTGAGGTGATCCGGGTTCCAAGTCCACCAGTAGTTGCGGGCAATCTCGCACAAAGGGGCAAGCGCCGGCGGCAGGGCCGGGCAACGTTCGGGAAAAGCAGAGGCTAGAGCAGCAAGGGACATAGGATAGATACCTGAGGTGGCGGAGTTTGATTGTACCTGGTAAGCGTTTCTAACTGATTTTAGATTCAGCAGGATCTCTACAACCTGCAGTAGCTCCAAGCCAGATTTCCTCAGCCTTTATTATCCCAGCAGCTCAGCTTTCAATCTTAAAGAGGGCCACTGGCCAGTCTTCGGCCCGTCTGGAGAGATGGCACTGCATCAGGTTAACAGAGGGTAATTGCCACAAGCTCGGAAAAGCTTTAGCTGCCTTCGCTACCCAATGAGTTCTTCCGATAGGAGCTCCCACTGAACCTAGCGTCCCTCCACCACGGCCAAGCTGGTGTTGCGGTAGTAGTGGCTGAGGATCTGTTGGTAGGAGTAGTTTTGGCTAGCCAGGGCGGCAGCTCCCCACTGGCTCATGCCCACTCCGTGCCCGTAGCCGCGCCCTTGGATCTCGAAGAAAGCAGGGAAGCTTGCCCTAGCAGGAGTCAGGCTGGCGGTGGTGGCTGTCTCCCCACGCGGGCTGATGGTGATCATTGTGCTGCGCAACCCCAGGGCCTTGCGAAACTCGTTACCCCTGATGTCTTGACTGCCCTGGGATCCCACTAGGCGCAGGGTAATGGCCCGTCCCCAAGGGGAGCTGCGCAGGATCTCGATGGAACGGATGGCACCGATCCCGTCGGCCAATTGCTGGATCTGGTGAGCAGGAATGGTGGCCGTCCAGCTAAACACGGGCGAGTGGTGATCGAAGTCGGGCACTCCCTGCAAGTAGGGCCGCGACTCCAGCCAAACATTGCCGGCATCGTCTGTGTGCCCCCCACTAGAGGAGTGGAAAACGGCATTGATCAACTGCCCCTGGTGGACGAGAACCTGCCCAGCCGTCTCGCGGGCCGCCGCTTGGGTGCGGTTGGATTCAGCCGCCACCCCCTTGTAGACCTGCCAATCGACGCCATTTCCGATGTCAAAAGGCTGGTGGGAACGGCGACTGCGATGGTAGAGGGCATAGGTGCGGGAGGCCACGGCTTGGGCTTTGAGGGCCTCCATCGGGAAACGGTGACCCATCTCGCTGCCCACCACGCTGGAAACGTAGTCCTCCAAACCCACTTGATTGATGGCGATCACTCCCCTCTCGCCGGGGACCAGCTCTGCCCAGCCGCGGTACCAGTTCTGGTCAATGAACACCAGCCCCTCCGGCTCCGTAGGCTGGAGATAGAGGCGCTCTGCCTGGTGACCAGCTACGCTTACTGCTGAGCCTACCCGAATGGCCTGAAGGGGCTGCATGGCCGGGATCTCAGCTAGCAGCTGGCCTTGGGGGTTTAGGAGACGGGCCGGAGTAGAGCTGCCAAGCCTAACCTGTGGCTTGTTGACGGCAATGCCCACCCGCAGCAGCACCCGCGCCTGAACTGGGAAGGTCAAGCAAAGCCAAGCCCAAAACAGAAAGCCAGCTAGCCGAGCTAGTGGAGCAGAAAACTGCTTTTCAGGCACAGCCCCTATCCTCCGCACGAGACTACTTGGAAGCAGAAAACCTCCCGATTGCCCGCAAAGCTGGCCAACCCGTTATGACGATATATCAAAAACTGCCTGCAGAGGCACCTTCTTGGGTTCTCGCTCCTCACCAAGAGCTCCCCCGCCGGCGGCTAAACCACTCCTGCAATAGACGACGACACTCAGCCTCGCAGACCCCCCCGATGACTTCTGGGCAATGGAAGCTGGCAGCAGAAGCAGGCAAGTTGAGCACACTGCGCAGTGCGCCGGCCTTGGGATCGTCAGCACCATAGATCACCTGGGCCAGCCGCGATTGGCTAATCGCCCCCGCACACATGGGGCAGGGTTCCAGGGTCACGTACAGCCGGCAGCCCTGCAACTGCCAATCGCCCAGACGCTGCCCTGCCTGCCGCAGGGCCAAGATCTCCGCGTGGGCCGTGGGATCCCGATCCCGCTCCCGCCGGTTGCCGCTCAGGGCCAGCAACTCTTCCCCTGGCCCGACCACCAGAGCTGCCACGGGCACCTCGCCCGCCTCCCCCGCTTGCCTAGCTTCTTCCAGAGCTAACTGCATCCAGGCGCGGTGGCGCTGCCACGGATCCCGCTCCTGGGGCAAAAAAGAGGGGATCTTGCCCAAATTGCCGATCGTCATTGAGCGTTTGAGCACTGCTGTTGCCTGCTAGATTTGCTAAGTTGAGCACAAGGCTCTCACTCATCTAAAGGGTAACGGGGGGCCAGGTAGGATAGGGTATAGAGGCGGGGTTAACCAAGCTGGCCTTAGTCAGCGGATTGGGTCTAAGCCTTCCCTATGCTTGCATTCGTTTTCTTGGCAATAGGGCTTAGCTGTGGGAGAGATCATGGCGCGGCTTTTACGGCAAACACTTCTGGCAATGGCTTTGTTTAGCGGCGGCCTCGCCTACGGAGTTTGGCTGTCGTCGCCAAGGGGGCAGGAGTGGCTGCAGCAAACTCCCCTTGCCTCTTGGTCGCAGCGGACCAGTGAGGGGGTGGGATCCCTTCTGCCTCGCCCCGAGGCTGCCAATTCTGCTGCTCCTGCTGACGCCGTCCGGCCCTCCAATTTTATTGCCGCGGTTGCCCAAAAGGTGGGGCCGGCAGTGGTGCGCATCGACGCCACCCGCACCGTGGCCAACCCCCTTGATCCTGAGCTGTTTAACCATCCCCTGTTCCGCCACTTCTTCCCGCAACTGCCGCAAGAGTTCCAGCAGGAAGGCACCGGATCCGGATTCATCATCGACGCCGACGGCCTGATCCTCACCAATGCCCACGTGGTGGAGGGTAGCAAGCGGGTTAGGGTGCATCTGCTCGATGGGCGCACCTTTGAAGGGAAAGTCAAAGGCTCAGACCCGGTGACCGACATCGCGGTGATCCAGATCGAGGGAGAAAATCTGCCCACGGTGACCCTGGGCAACTCTGACCAGGTGCGGCCAGGAGACTGGGCCATTGCCATTGGCAACCCACTGGGCCTGGACAACACGGTAACGGTGGGGATCATCAGTGCCGTCGGACGCTCCTCTGGGCAAATCGGGGCTGCCAACAAGCGGGTGACCTTCCTGCAAACCGACGCTGCCATCAACCCTGGCAACTCTGGCGGTCCCTTGCTGGATGCGGAAGGTCGGGTTATTGGGGTGAATACGGCCATTTTCCAGCGGGCTCAGGGTGTTGGCTTTGCCATTCCCATCAACCGCGCCATGGAAATTGCCGAGCGGCTGATCCGCGACGGCCGGGTGGAGCACGCCTTCCTGGGTATTCGCATGATTACCCTTAACCCCGATTTGGTAGCCCGCCTCAACCGCGACCCAGCGCGGCTCAGCCCGCTGACGGTGCAGGAAGGGGTGTTGATTGGGGAGGTGGTTCCGGGCTCGCCGGCTGAGCAAGTTGGCCTGCGCAAAGGGGATGTCATTGTCGAGATCGACGGCCAACCTATTCGCGACGCCGAGCAGGTGCAGCAGTTGGTGGATGCCGCCGGCGTGGGCAAGACCCTGACGCTGCGGGTCATCCGCGATGGACAAGTGCGCATCTTCCAGGTGAAAACGGGGGTGCTGCCCCCAGACTTCTAGGGAGCTTTCCAAGCCCTCAAGTCATTGATCCCCGTAACAGAATGACTTCAGGAGCGGGGAAGAGGGGTGCGCATGGCTTGGGCAGTTGGCGAAACATTGCAGGGGGGGTGCTACCGCATTGAGGCTGTTTTGGGGGAAGGGGGCTTCGGCATCACCTACCGGGCCTGGGATAGCGTTCGCGCCGAGCAGGTGGTTATCAAGGTCTTGAGCGACAGCCTCCGCAAGGATCCAGACTATCCTCGCTTTCAACAAAACTTCATGAACGAGGCGCTGCAACTGGCCCGCTGCCGTCACCCCCACGTGGTGAAGGTGGAGGAGGTCATTTGGGAGCGGGATTGTTGGTGCATTGTGATGGAGTACGTTCGCGGCCAGACGCTGCACCAGCTTTTGCAGCAAAAGGGGCCGTTGCCCCTGCCAGAGGCTCTGCGCCTGACGCGGGAGGTGGGATCTGCCCTCATGTGCTTGCACGAACAGGGGATCCTGCACCGCGATGTAAAGCCCGCCAACATCTTGGTGCGGGAGGGATCCGGCCAGGCGGTGTTGATCGACTTTGGGCTAGCGCGGACTTATAGGCAGGGGCTCATCCAACGCCACACCTCCTACGGCACCGATGGCTATGCTCCCCTGGAGCAGTACGACAGCCTGCGCCGCCGCGGGGCTTTTACCGATGTCTATGCCTTGGCTGCTACCCTCTACACCATGCTGACGGGGATGGTGCCCCTCTGTGCGCCGGTGCGGGCCACAGGTCGGCAGTTGGATCCTCCCCGCCGCCTCAACCCCAGCATTCCTGAAGATGTGGAGGCTGCTATCCTCAAAGGGATGGCCCTCCACCCCGAAGACCGCCCGCAAACGGTAGCTGAGTGGCTGGCCCTGCTGCCGGCAGAGTCAGCCCTGCAAGAGAAGCGGCCAGCTACCTTTGAGCCTGCCATCCGCACCCAAGAACTGCGGGAACTGGAACAGCTTCTGGCCCAGCAGCAACCCCAAGATGAGCTGGAGCAGCTCCTGGCCAACCACTCCGCAGAAGAGCTGGAGCAAATGGTGGCACCCCCCACCCCTGCCCCAACAAAAGGGGAGGCGGGATCCAGAGCCCTGATTTTCCCTGAGGTTTCTCGAGAGGGATCCCTGCCTGCAACTCTCCCCTGGCCAGACTGGGTGGGAAAAGCGGCGCCTGCCCTGCAAGGGCTGTGGGATCGGCTGCGGGCCGGCCAGTGGGGGGAAGCCGATCGGTGGACGACAGCTTTGATGCTCAAACTCAGTGGGCGCTCCCAGGTAGGCTTTTTCGACCCCAAGGATGTTGAGGCTTTCCCGTGCCCTATGTTGCGGCTCATCGACCAACTCTGGATGCAGGCCAGCCATGGGCGCTTTGGCTTTACCGTCCAGAAGCAACTTTGGCAGGAGTGTGACCCGGAGGGAAGAGGAGGGCTTCGTTCGAGATCTTTCTCCGCCTTGCCCCGCGAAGAGTGCATGGGAGAAAGGGTCGGCTGGTGGGTGCAGGGCCGCTGGCTGGGGTACGAGGAGCTTAAAACCAACCTGGAAGCGCCCGAGGGCCATCTGCCGGTGGGCTTTTTTTGGGGCTACTCAGGTGGCCTACGTGCGGCGCTGCTGATGCTGGATCGGGCGGTATTGAAAAAGTTCAAAGCCTGCCTGTAAAAAACTCCCCCCTCCCAAAGGGAGAGGGGCTGGGGAGTGAGGGGATAGAAAGCCCTAGTAGCGGTGCACCAGCTTGTTGATGGGCTTGAAGATGTCTGCCTCAAACTTTTTGCCCTTGAGCATGCGGTTCCAATAGATCCAGGGTAATAGATGCACCTTGGCTAGGTACATGGAGTAGCGCTCCCGCGTCGGATCCAGCGGGAAGGAGGGAGCCAGTTTCCCCCCGTAGGCAAACTCCGCCATGATTAGGGAGTTATAGCCTGTGATCAGGGGACAACAGGTGTAGCCATCATACTGGGCCACCGGGGGCTTGGACTGCATGGCAGCCAAGAGATTTTCGGCCAGTACCGGCGCTTGCTTGCGGGCGGCAGCCGCCGTTTTGGACGTTGGCAGAGAAGAGGCATCTCCCAAGGAAAACACGTTGGGGTAGCGGGTGTGCTGCAGCGTTGCCTTATCCACATCCACCCATCCTCCCGGCCCGGCCAGGGGGCTGCGCTTGACAAAGTCCGGAGCGCTCATGGGCGGAGCCACGTGGATCATGTCGTAGTGCAGGCTCACCTCTTCTTTGCCATTGTCGGTGGTGACTTCAAAGATGGCTTCCTGAGTCTCAGGCCGGATGGCTTTGAGGTTGTGCTTGAATTTCACCTGGATCCCTCGCCGCTCTACCACCTTCTCCAGGGCGGCGCTGTACTCCGGCACGGGAAAGAGAGTGGGAGTGGCTGTGCAAAAGAGAACCTTGGTGTTGACGCCAACCCCACTTTTGCTTTTGAAGACATCGTCGGCCAGGTACATGATTTTTTGGGGGGCGCCACCGCACTTGATTGGGGTAGCCGGGTGCGTGAAGATGGCTGTTCCTCCCTTGAAGTTGCGGATGGTCTCCCAAGTGTAGGGGGCGTAGTCCTTGGAGTAGTTGCTGGTTACTCCTCCTTTGCCCAGCGCCTCCGGCAAGCCCTCGATCAAGTGCCAGTCGATTTGGATCCCTGGGGCAACGATGAGGTAATCATATTCGATGATCTGCCCGCTCTCCGTGATCACGCGGTTGTGATCCGGATCTAACTCCGCCACGCATGCTTGGATCCAGGTGGCTCCCTTGGGGATCACTGTTTTTTCGTCCCGGATAAACTTGGCCAGGGGGGCAATACCTCCCCCTACCAATGTCCAGCCGGGCTGGTAGTAGTGCTTGTCGGAGGGCTCGACAATCGCGATATCAAGATTGCGCTTGCGCTCCAGCAACTGGGCCGCTGCGCTGATGCCGGCAGCCCCTCCTCCCACTACAACAATTTGATGGTGAATGACAGGTTGCGAAGTTCTGGAGGTGGATCCCTCGACGCCAGGGCGCCCGTTCGTTTGGGTGGAGGCGGGTGGGGATTGGGTTTTGAGTTCCATTGGCTTAGTAGTCGTTGACACAGCAGTTTCCTCAAACAGAACTGAACTTGAGCTCAAGAAGCTGTTTAGTTTAATGCGGAAGAACCTGTTAAATGACAGCCAACAACCCCGAACTGGCAATCCTTAGAAGACTCTGCAGATTGCCAGCCTTCAGGAGCTGCAGCTGGGAAACAAGTGTAATCATAACACCCAATAAGAATATAGCCATTTTTTCAAGCTGTCGAGAATTTGAGGCAAATCTTAGCCTAGGACTTAGGCTTTGTTGACGCTGGGGGGAACAGCGGCACTTCTGGGGGGTAGGCGGCGTCGGCTAGGCTGTAGACTGTACGAGGGATTTGCCGTTGAATTCACGGCTGGCTTTCAAGTTCTGTTGCGATTCAACTAGAGACCTGCGATGGCAAAATCCGTCTCCCCTGACTCATTGCCGGCAGCTCCCTGGCACGCCCTGCCCGAAGAGGAAGTTGCCCGCCAAATCGTTGCAGTGGATCTGCCTCTGGCGGCGCTTCTGGAACGGGGTCTGTCTCAAGCTGAGGTGATCCAGCGGCAGAAGCAATATGGCCCCAACGAGCTAAAGGCCAAGGCGGCTACCCCGGCCTGGCTTAAGTTCCTGCAGCAGTTTAACCAGTCGCTGCTCTACATCCTGCTGGTGGCCGGGGCAATCAAGGCGTTCCTGGGATCCTGGCGCAATGCCATCGTGATCTGGGCGGTGGTGGTAATCAACGCTCTCATCGGCTACATCCAGGAGTCCAAAGCGGAGGAAGCGATTGCCGCTCTGGCTCGGTCGGTGGTGACGGAGGTCACGGTCATCCGGGATGGGCAAAAACTGCGGGTGCCCTCGCGGGAGCTGGTGCCGGGGGATGTGGTGCTCTTGAGCTCGGGAGATAAGGTGCCCGCCGACCTGCGCTTGCTGAGCGTGCGCAACTTGCAGGTGGATGAATCGGCCCTGACCGGAGAGTCGGTGCCGGTGGAAAAACGGCTGGGATCCCTCCCCGAAGACACGCCGTTGGCCGAGCGCCAGAACATGGCCTATGCCGGCAGCTTCGTGACCTTTGGCCAAGGGGCGGGGGTGGTGGTGGCCATCGGTAACCAGACCCAAACAGGCCGCATCTCCAAGCTGATCGAGGAAAGGGGATCCCTGCAAACTCCCCTGACACGTAAGTTTGAGGCGTTCAGCCTGACTTTGCTGAAAATTATCCTCACCTTGGCTGCGCTTACTTTCCTGGTGGGGCTGGTGCAGGGCCAGGCGGCAGCGAGTGTCTTTGAGGCGGCGGTGGCGCTGGCGGTGAGTGCTATCCCCGAAGGGTTGCCGGCAGTAGTTACCGTAACCCTGGCCATTGGGGTTTCCCGTATGGCCCGACGCCATGCCATTATCCGCAAGTTGCCGGCGGTAGAAACTCTAGGCAGCGCCACGGTGATTTGCTCGGACAAAACCGGCACCCTTACAGAAAACCAGATGACGGTGCAGGCCATCTACGCCGGATCCCAGCTCTACCAAGTTACGGGCAGTGGCTACAGTCCTCAGGGACAAATCCTGGCCCAGGAGGGGGGTGATCCAGTGGAAGTGGAGCGGCTGCTGGCGTTACAGGCTTGTCTCTTGGCCGGCTGCCTCTGCAATGACACCCGTCTGCAACCCAAAGACAACGGCCAGTGGGAGGTGGTAGGGGATCCCACCGAGGCGGCTCTGCTTGTGGCAGCCCAGAAGGGGGGTCTGGATCTGGAAGAACTGCAGCGCTGCCGCCCTCGCCTAGATACCCTCCCCTTTGAATCCCAGTTTCAGTACATGGCTACCTTACACAGATTGGGGCCGGAGGAGCATTGCATTTACGTCAAGGGATCCGCAGAAGCTCTCTTGCCGCGCTGCTGCAGCCAGATGGGATCCCAAGGGGAGATCCAGCCCTTGGAAGCAGAGCCGATTCGCCAGCAGGTGGAGGCCTTGGCGCGGCAGGGGCTGCGAGTTCTGGCCTTTGCCCAAAAAACCGTCCCCAGCAGCCAAACTCAGGTGGATCACTCAGATCTAGAGGAAGGGCTGATTTTCTTGGGCTTGCAGGGGATGATTGATCCGCCGCGGCCGGAGGCCATTGCCGCCGTGCGCGCCTGCCAGAGCGCCGGGATCCAGGTGAAGATGATTACCGGCGACCATGTGCTCACCGCCCAAGCCATTGCCGAGCAGATGGGGCTGGGGGGTGGCAAACCGGTGAAAGCCTACAGCGGCCGGGATCTGGAGCAGCTCGGCCCAGAGGAGTTTGTTACCGCCGCCAACGAGGGATCTGTCTTTGCGCGGGTGGCCCCGGAGCAAAAGCTGCGCCTGGTGGAAGCTCTGCAGTCGCAGGGCCATATCGTGGCCATGACTGGCGATGGAGTTAACGACGCCCCGGCCTTGAAGCAGGCGGACGTGGGGATTGCTATGGGAAGGGGTGGCACCGAAGTGGCCAAAGCCGCCGCCGACATGATCCTGACCGATGACAACTTTGCCTCCATCGAGGCCGCCGTCGAAGAGGGGCGCACCGTTTACAACAACCTGCTCAAGGCCATCGCCTTCATCCTGCCGGTGAACGGAGGGGAGTCAATGACCCTTCTCCTCAGCGTCCTCCTCAACCGCGAGCTGCCCATTTTGGCCATCCAGGTGTTGTGGCTCAACATGATCAACTCCATCACCATGACGGTGCCCCTCTCCTTTGAGCCCAGCACGGGGCGGGAGATGACCCAACCACCGCGGGATCCCGACGCCAATTTGCTTTCTCCCCGGCTGCTGCAACGCATTCTGCTGGTTTCGGCCTTTAACTGGCTCTTGATCTTCGGGGTTTTTGAATACATCGAACAAACCACCGGCAACCTCAACCTGGCCCGCAGCATGGCCATTCAGACGCTGGTGATTGGGCGCATCTTCTACTTGCTCAGCCTCAGCCAGGCTATTCCTACCCTGTTGGGCCGCGGGCGCGCCAGCCAGTTGGAACGCCACGAACGCCTAATGGATGTGGCGGCTATCACCATCGGCATTGGAGCGGCCATCCTGCTGCAGATCCTCTTCAGCCAATGGAGCCTGTTCAACGCTCTCTTCGACACGGCACCGCTAGCTTGGGAGCAGTGGGGCTTCTGCCTGGTGGTGAGCCTGCCAATGATTGGGGTGGCAGCGCTGGCCAACCGGGTGGATCCGGAAGGCGCTTCGCTGGCCCGCTTACCCAGGAAAACCTAAATCTTGGGGGAAGCCAGAGCGGCGGCAAGGGCTTGCCTCCTAGATGGCTACGCTCAGCGGTTGCCCTGGGGGATGAGGAGTTGCCGCAAGGCTTCTTTGAGGTGGGGATATTGGAAGGTGAACCCCAGCTGCAGCGCGGCTTGGGGGATCACCTTCTGCCCCGTTAGAACCACCTGAGCTGCTTCGCCCAGCAGCAGTTCTAAGGCTAGGGCTGGCACTGGCAGCCACGAGGGGCGGGCCAGAACTTGCCCCAACGTGCGGCAGAACTCTTCCATTGGCACTGGGTTAGGGGCAGTGGCGTTGAAGACGCCGGATCCCTGTTGCAGCAGGAAGCAGACTAGACTCACCCAGTCGTCGCGGTGGATCCAGGAGACCCACTGCTTGCCAGAGCCAATGGGGCCGCCGAGGAAGAACTGAAAGGGGGCAAGCATTTGACCCAGGGCTCCTCCATCGGGCCCTAGGACAATCCCCGTGCGCAGGATGGCCAAGCGGATCCCCAGCTCCTCAGCCGGGCGGGCAGCTGCTTCCCACGCCTGACAGACTTCTGCCAAAAAGCCCTGGCCAGGGGGATCTGCCTCCGTCAGGGGCTCTCCTTCGGGTCGGGATCCGTAGTAGCCCACCGCCGAGCTGCTGATCATCACCTGGGGCTTCTGGCCAAGGGAGGCGAGGGCTTGGACAAGGGCCTGGGTGGTCTCCACGCGGCTGCGGCGGATCTCTCTTTTCTTAGCTTCCGTCCAGCGGGAAGAAGCCAGGGGTTCTCCGGCCAAGTTGACGACTGCCTCGTACCCTTCCAGAGCTGAGGCCCAGCTTTGCGGTTGGTAGGGATCGTACCCCAGCAGCTTGAGGTTGGGGGAGGCTCCCAGAACGCGGCGGGCCTGCTCAGGGCGGCGGCTCAAAACCAACACCTCATCTCCTCGCTCCAGCAGGTGGGCCACCAAGCGGCGCCCGATAAAGCCACTCCCACCCGTAACCGCTATGCGCATAGGCGGATCCCGACTCCTTGCATTCCCCCTGTCGAACCTCTAGCCTAGCGCGTCTGCGGTTTACCCCGCCTCCGCCGCGCTGAGTTGGCGCTAAAAGACAGAAAAGTCGTGGGCCAGCCCCTGACATGCTCGGAAAAATCGGCTTCAATAAGCCCTAGCTGCGCTTCCTGGTAGCAGCGGCGGCTCTTTACCTCCTTATGGCACCCAAGTCTGCTTCCCGCACTCTGGCTCGCTCCTTGCCTCTACAGGTGGAGCAAGTTGCTGGGCCTAGACTGCGCCTTTCCAGTCGCTCCCAGGGATCCTTAGCTCGGGTGCGGGGGCAGGGAACGCTAGCTGCCAACCGACGGACGATCCCTGTCCGGCCTTCTAGAACCTCGCCCCGACTGCGGAGACGGCCAGAGCCTCAAGCTTGGGAACTGCTCTGTCGCATCGGAGTGAATCTCCTGTTTACGGCGGCTGCTCTCAGCGGTCTGTACCGCCTTTTGCCTGTACAACTAGCCCAGCATCACCGTCTAAAGGTTTTGGAGCAGAACCTCGAAGTCCTCTCAGCGCGAATCTCGCGACTGCGGGAGGAGTTGGATCGCGGCATGGATCCCTTGCAGCAGCAGGCCCTTATCAAGGAACGCCTCAACCGAGTGCCGCCGGATCAAATCCAGGTGCGCCTGGTGGATCCCAGCGCTCTAGTAGCCGACACGGAGAAAGAGGCGCCTCTTGCCTGGATTGGACAATCTCCCCAGTTGTCTAGAAGGCCTTAGCTAGGACTGCCGCAAAAGCAGGGCCGCCTCCTTGGCGAAGTAGGTGAGGATCATGTCAGCGCCGGCTCGCTTCATGGCCAAAAGCGATTCCATCATCACTTTCTTGCCGTCGATCCAGCCCTTTTGCTCGGCAGCCTTAATCATGGCGTATTCGCCGCTAACGTTGTAGGCAGCCACAGGCAGATTTGTTGCTTCCTTAACCCGATAGATGATGTCCAGGTAGGCCAAGGCCGGCTTTACCATCACCATGTCCGCCCCTTCCGCCTCGTCCAGCTCCACTTCTCTGAGGGCCTCGCGGGCGTTGGCGGGATCCATCTGATAAGTTTTCTTGTCCCCCCACTTGGGCGCAGATCCCAGGGCATCGCGGAAAGGGCCGTAGAAGGCAGAGGCATACTTGGCCGAGTAGGCCAGGATGGCCACGTCGGTGTAGCCTTGCTCGTCCAGGGCCTCGCGAATGGCGCCGACGCGACCGTCCATCATGTCGGAGGGGGCAACAATATCGGTTCCCGCTTCCGCTTGCGAGAGGGCCTGCTTAACCAGCACCTCCACTGTCTCGTCGTTGAGGATCACCCCGTCCCGCACGATGCCGTCGTGGCCCTCGCTGCTGTAGGGATCCAAGGCCACATCCGTTATCACCAGGATCTCGGGGATTTCCTGCTTCAGCCGCCGCACCGCCCGCTGGATCAACCCTTCTGGGTTAAAGGACTCCCGCCCCGTGGGATCCTTTTTCTCTTCCGGCACCACTGGGAAGAGAGCCACCGCTGGGATCCCCAAGTTGGCTGCTTCCTCCACCTCCTTCAGGAGCAGATCCAGAGTGTAGCGGTAGCAGCCGGGCATGGATTCCACTTCCTGCCGCTGGTTCTCTCCCTCCATAACAAACAGCGGGTAGATGAGATCCTGCACCCGCAGGTGGGTTTCCTGAACCAGTTGGCGAAGGGCCTCAGTGCGCCGCAGCCGGCGGGGACGGTAGATTAGGTCTAGGCTCATGGGAGCAAGCAGAAAGAGGGCCTCTCTATTTTGCCACGAGGGCCCAAGCGGCAGGGAAAGTGCCGATCCAGCCACTGGCAGAGAGTCTCCTGGACGGCTTCGGCTTGGCAGTCGTGTAAAAGGTCGTGGCGTGAGCAGGAGAAATCGTAGATCTCTCCCTGGGGCAGCCGGCGGGCAAACTCCACGGCGCCGGCAGGGTTGACGACGATATCGGCGGAGGTGTAGAGCACCAGAACCGGCAGCTCCAGGCGGTGGGCCTGCTCAAGGCAGCGCTGCCCGCTACGCACCAACTCCGCCGTAAACCGGGCCCGGGTAACGCCACACACGTAAGGATCTGCAGCCAAGACCGCCTGCTGCTCCGGTAGGGAAGTCACCCGCACCGGCTCATAGGGGCCAGTCAGGGCCAACTGGGGCAAAACCTTGTCCAAAACCTGCAGAAGACCCCAGGTAAAGCGGTTGAAATAGTGGTCGATACGAAAGGCAGGGGAGATGAGGATCAGCCCCTGCACTTGGTCGGGGTGAGCGAGCGCGTATTCCGTAGCCCAATTGGCCCCTGCGCTGTACCCGCACCAGACTTGGAGGATCCCTGGCTGGGGCCAAACTTGCTCGACGATTGCCTCTAGATCCGCCTGGTACTGACTAAAGTGCTCGATCCAACAGCGGATGCCACCTGAGCGTCCAAATCCCCGCATGTCAGGCGCCAAAACCTCCCAGCCCCGGGCCACTAGTTCTTCCGCCAAGGGGCCAAACCCGCCGCCGTGATCCCCTTTGCCGTGCAACAGCAACACCCGCCCGCGCGGGGATCCCGGTGACCAGTGGCGGAAAAAAACCGTGGTGCCGTCCGAAAGCTGCAGTTCCCGGGATCGATAGATCTCTTGAGACGACGGAGGTCTTGTCTGACTTGGCAACCGCTCCTCTGGAGCCTCCCAGTGGCCTAACTGGCGACCTGGATGACCGGACAAGTCGAAGGGCATAGGCAGATGAGATACCAGCCGGCAAAGCCGCAGATCCCATTTTCCCACTCCCCTGTCGCTAAGCGACCGCAATGTTGCTTTTCGCTTTAAAATATTTCTTAACAATTTCACCTCTTGCCGGGGATCCGTGTCAGTTCGAGCTTTCTGCTTTTTTCGGGAGCAGGGGGGAAAGAGTTTTCGGGTTAAAAAGAGGCGCTGGGGAGGTATGATCCTGTGAAGAAGTTTTGCCAAGCCTCAAGTTGACGGGATCCCGTCGCTACGGCTTCTCCCTTGCCTTGACCATTGCCCTGTTGCTTGTCGGCTTTGTCTAGTTGGAAATGGGTTGTTGAAACTATGCTGTTACTGAAAATCTCAGTTTACGCAGTGGTGATCTTTTTTGTCGGGCTGTTTGTCTTTGGCTTCTTGAGCAACGATCCGGCCCGTAACCCCAACCGTCGGGATTTGGAGTGAGGGAACCTTGAGGGGGTGCCCAACGCATCCCCGCTGCGGTAGCTTTCAACCCAACACGGCGGCCTGGCTTGCCTACGGCAGCGCTGTGATGAGCAGGGTTTGGGATCCAGAGCGATTCTGCTGGTCAAAGGCGGTGATGCGGAACTGCCAAACGCCGGCAGGATCGCCAGGAGCAACCCGGAAGTCGGTGTTGAAGCTACAGAAAGTAGCACCTGGGCTACAGCCAACCTGCTGCGGGCTAAAGGCTTCTCTTTGCACGCGCGCGCCAAGCGGGTTAAAGGTTTCCAGTTCCACAAACTGGGTTGAGCGGGCACCGCCGGGCACACTGACTTGTACCGTAAAGGCGGGGGTGGAAGCGCCCACCCGCACAGAGGTAGGCGGATTGATGAAAGAAACGGTTGGGCTCTGGGGTGGGATGAGGATCGATCCCCCAGGGCTACTACCACTGCTGCAGGCGTTGACATTCTCCCTGCCCTAGGGTAAGGGGCAGGGATTCTTTCTCAGACAGCAGGATGGCTCCTACTGGCTGAGCTACAAAGCGCTCCGCGCCGCCGTAGGCGAAAGAGCATGAGGCTGAAACCTCAACCCTATGGGGGATGCC
>NZ_JANSHU010000015.1:0-57518 GCF_047461755.1 Synechococcus sp. R65.1
CTAACCCGCACCGATTCTTTGCCTTTGCCTCTGGTGCCGCCTGGGGATCCCAACGATCCCACCAAGCTGCAGGCCATTTTCATCAGCAACGAGGCGCGGCAACGCCTAACGCTACGGGATAACCCAGCGGCGGTGCAGGCCACAGCCGTTTACCACTACAGCCACCGAGATGGGCGCTTCCCCATTGCTTGCCTGGCCACGGTAGCCCACCCCGGCTCTCCCTGGAGCTTGCAGCGGGCTTCCACCTTCCCTGCCGGCGACCAGCGCACTCAACTGGGCATCAACTTCTTTACCGGCGAGGGCACCAACGTTTGGGAATATGATCCCTCGCCCATGGAAGGGCAGCTACGGCCTGGCACCCCACTGTGGACGGCGCTCACCAACCTGGCCAATTTTGCCGGCGACCCCGACGGGGCCTACCCACCTAGGCAAGAGCCGGGCCGCATTCATCCGGATCCGTTCATCACCGCCTTTGGCAACTTCTCCGAGCTGCGGCGGGTTATTGATATCGTCAACCGAGGCACCCCTGTTAACCAATTGAGCCTGGCCGACCAAACCACCCTGCAGACGGCGGGCTGCATGTTGGGCATGCTGGCCGACAACATTTTGCGGATTGAGGCGGCTGCCAACGCCGGGGATCGAGCAGCTCAGATCCTTCGGGATGATATCCGAGCCAGTCGTAGGGGTGATCTGAATGCTCCTGAGCGCAACCGCTTCTACCTGCCGCTGCGCTACATCTTCCCCACCGGCGACTTTAACCAGGCGGATCCCATAGAGAGCGCGCGGCGAGGCGCCTACTCGTGGCTGCCGCCTGCCACCTACCGGGCGGTAACCGACACCGACCTTGAGCGAGTGGCTCTTCGGCCTCGCCCCACCATCGGCGACTGGCGTTTGCCCCACGCTGCTGCCACTTGCCCCAGCAGCACCCTACTCGGTGGCAGGCACCCCAACAGCAACCAGATGGAGCTGATCCAGGTCGGCGACCAGTGCCATCGCGTGCCCTTCAAAGATTCGGTGTTTTACGATGGCCGCGAGGCGATGGCGGTGCGGGCCCTCAACATCGACCTGGCCCTTTTGACCAACAACGTCAATGGCCAGGCCAACGGGCTGATCAACGGAGATACTTGGCTGCCTGCCGGCGTGCAAGAAGGCCGCGAGGGGGGCATTTTCTACGCCTTCCGGGAAGATGCGGTGCGGGAAGATGCCATCGCCCGCCCGCCCTTGACCAACTTCGGTAGCTATCAAACCGCCTGGCGAGATGCAAATGCTCGCGGCACTCTCCCCTTCATCATGAATGCCGGCCAGCCCGGTCGCAACCAACCGGTCGGCGATCCGCCTGTTTCCAACGAGGGGCTTAGCCCCAAGCCGGTGGACTACTACCCCGATCCGGATCGGCGGCCCTATGGCTTCCGGCTGCGCAACGGGGCAGTGTTGGCGCGGGGTGGGTTCAACCTCGATGAAGCCGTCTTCGGCCTTTCCTTCGTTTCCGACAACCCCGTCTACATCCAGGGGAACTTTAACCTGCACCAGACGAGGGGAGGCGGTCAGCTGGAGGAGTTCACCACTCGCCTCAGATTTGGGGAAAACGGCCTCTACGACAACTTCTACAGGCGGCTCCGGAGGGATGAAGATCGGCGCTTTGCCCGGGCAGCCCAGGATCTCTGGCGGCCCAGCGAGGTCTTGGGCGACGCGGTGAACATCCTCTCTGCCGATTTTTGCGATGGCAGCATTGATGATGCCTTTGTCCAGGATGGCACCCTCAACGGCGGCGGCAGCAGCTACGTGCCCGGTCAAGACTACGCCGGTGGACGGGCCTCAGCCCCTCGCCGCAACGACTATTACGGCTGCAGCGGGCCAAACCTAGGAGCCAACACCTCCTTCCTCAACCAAGCGCTGGTGATCCGGGGCGACAACTGGCCGGCTCCGGATCCCAACAGAGATGGTGCTGGGGTTCTGCGCTTCGACAACACCAACGGGGCCCAGAACCTGGGCGACAACCTCAACCAGCCGGGTTGGCCGGATGTGTTTGCCCGCGACACCATTCTGGCTCCCCTCAACAACGCCGATTCGGATCCCAATAACGATGACAGAACGGCGGGCGGTGGCGTGCCGGCAGTGCGGCCCTTGCGCGCACCCGATGTGGGCTATGCCAACTTCGGCACCCGCATCTCCGCTTTGGGCAACCCGGTGCTGGATACCTCCCGCTGGGTGCTGGTGGCTCCGCTGGGACCCTGCCCGGATCCCGGCGGCTCTGGGTTGCTGGCCGAGTACTACAACGGCTGGCTGACCAGCCCGCAGAACCGGTACAACCGCAACACAGGGTTTGCCACCAGCGGAGCCGTAGGCCCCCTGGCCGAAGAGGCTCAAAGGGACAACCTGCCCTACCTGCGGGCAGTGCGCTGGCCGGATCCGGTGTTCCCGGCGCAAGGAGTACCTGACGCCATTGGTCAGTACAACAATGGCTATACCACCAGTGCGCCTACCTGTAATCCAAGTGGCACCAACAACCAACGCTGGGCCTGCGTGCGCAATGCTATCGATAACCCGACCAACCTGGCCCCCTTTGCCCGCAGCGGCAGCGGTTTCCCTTGGTGGGGAGGCTTCCAGTACTTTTTCGGCAGCAGCACATCGCTGGGCTCCAACTCTCCCTTCAAGCGGCGGCTGTATAACAACTCTATGTGCGACGGGTCTTTGGCGGACATTCGGCAGCCCTTTTGCCGCTTGTCGGCGCCGGCTGGCACCCCAGATCGACGGGATCGCGGCGACTGGTTCTGGATGCCTAGTTGCGGAGAGCCAGATGGCAACAATGGCTTTACGAATCTGCTGACCGACGCAGATGATCTCAACTTCCCGGGTCACTTCAACTTCCAGCGCTCCTGCTGGCGGCGCAGAAGTGGTGGGACAAACAGCGGCAACAACAACGGCAACGACTTTTTCGTGGTGCGCTGGGTAGGGGAGCTGTATCCCCGTTGGCCTGGCCTACAGAGCTACCGCATTCTCAACGGCGACGACGGCGTGCGGCTGATCATTCGACGGCGGGACGGCTCCAGTGCCACTTTTGTCAACCATGGAGCCTGGAACGGAACTTCGCTCAGCCTAGGGCCCAATGCTGCGGGTGCCGAAGCCTGGCAGGATTGGCGGCAGGATAGCGGCGGCGGCGGTAACCTGGTCACCCTGCGATTAGAGCTGGAGTGCGCGGATCCATCCCAGCCCTCGCCCTACTTGGTGGAGATCCAAACTTACGAAAATACCGGCAGTGCCTCCCTGCGCTTTGCCACTCGCGATGACAGCGATCTGGAAGACTACGACCTGCGGTACCTGAAGCCGCTGCAGGGGGTGAACCAACCTTGCCAGCCGGATCGGAATAAACCTCTGTTATCCAACCAGAAGTACTGCGAAGCCCCTCTCAATTGCAATCCCATCTGGGGAGACTGGACTCCTGCATGTGACCCCAACATCTGTCAGCAAACCACTATTCCCCAAACCAGAACTGCCACCTTGCCTGCCGGTTGCTCTGGCACTCCGCCAACACCGCAAACTCGGACGATCACCTGCTACCCTCAGTACAACTACGGGCCTTGGTCGGATTGGACGCCTCAGTGTACCCAGCAGCAGCAGTGCAGCCGGGCTACCATTACGCAGAGCCGCAGCCGCACGGTTACGCCGCTGTGTCCCAGCCAAAGCCCCTTCACCGAAACCGAAACCCGAGCCTTTACCTGCCAGCCTCCGGGGGCTACCTGCACCTATACAGACTGGACTCCTCAGTGTACGGTGGCCGACGGCGGCCTGCAGATAACTCAGAGCCGCACTGAGACCTGCACCTCGATTTGCGGGACCACCACCCGGACGCAAACCCAAACGGTTACCTGCCCGAAGACTTGCAACTACAGCGAGTGGAGCCCCTGGTCACCCCCAGATTGCAGCCAGGTTCAGGTTGCCTGCGGCCAAACTAGAACGGTTACCCAAACTCGAACGCGCAACCTGATTGCCAGCACCAGCAGCCCCACCTGTCCAGCAACCGAGACGCAGACGCAAAATCTCACCTGCCAGGGGCCTCCCTGCGGGCCGAGCACTTTTGCTCCAGAAACTCCCTCCAAGAGCCCTCTGGGCGAGTGGATGGCGGCCAAGCCCAACACGGTGGAGCTGCGACCTGCTCGGGAGGTGCAAGCGGATCCAGAACCCGAGACGGTCAGCGTGCATAGCGTGGCCAAGGCTTCTACTGAAGGCGTGACCATTGCCTTGGAGCCGCAGCTCTCGCCGGTGCTGGAGGTGAAGGCAGGGGTGCCCAAGCCGCCCAAGTGGCCCAGCCCTGCTGAGGCTTTGCGGGCAGCCTTCAATTGGATGTTTGGGGAGCCAGCCCATGCTGCCCGCGCTGGCTTGAGGGGCAACCTGCTCTCCACTCAAATTGCCAAGCCCAGCAGAGAGCCAGGTATCCGCCCTGCCGAGAGCGGTGCTCCACCACTTCCTGCAAATCCTGCTCGAGGCACAGACGACTGGGCGCGGAAACTGCGGCGGGAACTGCTCAACAAGAGCGGAGAAGTTCGCTGTGGCGACGAGCTAGTTAATCCCGCTGACGACGGCTTCTGGGTGCCGGGCGTGTTCCGCCCCAACTTCAACGACCGCTTCCGCTACGAGGCCTACACCGCCGCTAGCCGCCCCAGCACGTTGCGCATCAAAGACTGGAACGGAGACGGCCAACTGAACTTCTGGGACAAAGACGGCGACGGCGTTCGCGACTCCGACGAGCCTTGGGATGTTGTACTGGATCGGGATCCGCTGTTTGGACTGGACTTAGATCCTGGAAGGCAAGGACTAGAAATCCAGCCCCAAATGGTGTTGAACCCCTACGCTTGGGTAAACGAAGGTGACACCCAAAACTACTCCCCAAGCTCCAGCTATCTTGGCGGTTACTACATTGACACCAAGGGGAGCGAAGATATCCGCAATGGCCTCTGCTTCTACGTCAAGCCCAACGGCAACACCATCCAGGTTCAGATCGACCGTAACGGCGGCGATGGCGATGGCCTGGTCTGGGTGGATGTGGAGCCCTTCACCCTGGACCTGAACAAGCCCACCACTGGCTTTGCTAGGGACAACCCAGTGCTAGGGGTGATCCTGGATGAAGTAACCCGCCGGCCCATTCCCATTCCTCGCTTCCAGGAGCTGGCCTCCACCGATGTGAACCAGCGCCGCCGCAACGACGATGGCAGCCAAAACCGGCAGCTGCAGCCGGCCAGGGAAACGCGGGTGAATGCCATTGCCATTAGCGGCACCTTGCCCTCGCGGCTGCATCAAACTGCCGGCGGCATGCATAACTTCCTGCGCCTCAACGAGCTGTGGAGAAATACCGACCTCTTCTTCAGCGGCTCGATGATCCAGCTCAACTACAGCACCTACGCCACCGGCCCCTTCCTGCAGCACAGCTTCGAGCCGCCCAGCCTAGTGTCAGATCCAACCTTTGTGCGGGGCTTCGACTACTACTTCCCGCCCAATCGCCGCTTCGGCTACGACGTGGGCCTGCAGATTGCCCGCCGCCCCGGCCCTGTGTCGTCCCGCTTCCAATTCCCCTCCAACACGCGCACCGAGTTCTTGCGGGAGCTAGATCCACAAGATCCGTACGTGCGGCGGCTGCGCTGCGCACTCCAGGATCAGCCGGGTGTGCAGTTGGATCCGTCTGCCCGGATTGGTGGCTGCGGGGAGTTTAACTGATACTGACCTGGCCGGTCAGGGGCAGATTTAGGGTAGGGGCAGAAGAGGGAGGGATCCATGAACAAGTGGCGGCTTTGGCAGCAACACCAAGCGGAGGGTTTCACCCTCATTGAAGTCTTGGCTTCGGTCGTCCTCGTGGCCCTGGCCATGGCTGCCCTGGCCCCTACCCTCACGGTGATTGCCTACCGGCGTGCCATGAGCGAGCGGGTGGAGCTGGCCAACCGCCTAGCCCAGGAAGAGGTAGACCGCATCCGCACTCTGGTGGATATCGAGCTGGCTGCCAACCCTCGCGCTTTTCAGGATCGGGCTCAACTGGCCCGTCTGCCCAGGGTGGGAGCCAACCCGCTGGCAAATACCCCACCTCCTACCGATATGGACACAGATGGGAACAACTATTCCATTCGCGTGGCTCGGGTTCAAGTGCCGGGGCGTAACCCCGAAGAATACGTCATCCAAACCTTCCGCGACGCAGGGGCACCTTGCATCGACCGCCGTGACAGCAGGGTCATTCAGGGGGTGCCCTGCAGCTTTCGCATGGGTGTGAGGGTTTACCACCGCTTTTCTTTTGATCCAAACACTCGCCGAGCGCTGCCTGGCTTGAGGGCGGAGGTGGTTTCGGCTAACCAGAACTTGGCCAATGCCAATGTCTGGCTCTTTCCACTAGCCACCTCCTTTGTAGAAGTTAACCCTGCTGCCAACTTGGGAGATGTTTGCCGGGCCATTTTGGCCGACGTTCAAGCTAGGGGTGGAACACCGACCAACAACTGCAATGCCTTCCCGCTGCCCAGCCCAAGCCCTACCTCGCTTTGAAGCGACGGGTAAGCTCCTCCTGCAGGCTCACAAAAAGGTGGTGTTTTCCTATGTTCAAGGTTTTTCGCCACAGGGTTTACCAGAGTGCGGGGTTTACCCTCATCGAGCTTTTGGTGTCGCTGGTGGTAGCCTCGATCTTTCTGCTGGCCACCGCGATGATTGTCATCGAGACGATGCGGCTGGATCGGGAAGAGACGGGCCGCACCCAGGTGCAGGCGGAGCTGACCCAAGCCATGGAATTCATCCAGCAGGATTTGGCGGAGGCGCTTTACATCTACAACGATGCGGAACAGCCCAACGGAAACGGAACGCCAGATCTCATCGAAAGGCTTTACACCCCCGGCTGGATCCGCCGACCCAATGACGCTATCCCGGTTGTTGCCTTTTGGAAGTTGGAGCCGATCCCGCAGGGATGCTACGCGGGCAACCCCACCTTGCAAGATATTCGAAGAGGCAATGCTACCCTACCAGACCAGCCACCTCGCGAGTTTCCGCTCGATCAGAACGATAGAAATGCGGATTGGGACACTCTTGTCAGCCGCCGCGGCATCTACACCCTGGTGGTGTACTACCTACGCCGCAACTACAACAACGCCGGCAACCCAACGGGGGGCACTCCCTGGGAAGGCAACGCGCGGATCGACCGTTTTGAATTGCGACCCTTCAACATTCAGGGTCAAAACAACTGCGCCGGTCGCAGCCCGTTCTTTGTTGAGGATCCCGATCCGTTCCGAGATGGTTTCCTTGCTTGGCCTTCCGAGCAAGCTCGAGCGCGCCAAATCCCCATTGCCGGCAGGACAGATGGCCCCCGCCTGACAACTTTGGTCTCCAACATCTTCAGCAGCCGGCAGGGCAGCCCGCAGGTTGCACCCGCTTGCCCGCAGGGCTATGCCTTTGGTGGCGGCAAGCCCAACGGCGTCACCTTCCCAGGGCTGGGAGATAACCAAAACGACGTGGGCTTCCATGTCTGCGTGCGGCAAAGCGTCGGCGCTGACCGACCGCAGGATGTGATCATCAACATCACCGCCACGGCCATGGAGCGGGCCAACCCTGGCCTTTTCCGTCGCTACATCCGAAATGCCACCAGCGTCGATATCTCAGAGGTGTCGCGCTACTTGCTGCCAATGCAAACACTGGTTCTTGCCCGCGGTGTTATCAACCGTCAGCTCTCCTAGGGGGAATGTCCACCATGTTGGCCTTGGAGAAAAAGGCAATTGGCCGAGCTCAGCCTTTTCGATCCCGGGGCTTTACGCTGACAGAAGTCCTAGCGGTGGTGGTCATCATCGGCATCTTGGCCGTGCTGGCGGTTCCTTCTGGGATCAACATCTGGGCGCGGATCCAGCTTGAGGATGCGCAGAACAGGGTGGAGCGAGCCTTGCGCACCGCCCGCACTAACGCCAGAGCCTCTCTCCAAGGTCGTGCTTGGGTGGTTGGGATCGACAATGCGGATCCAAGGGTTCCCACGCTAGTGATCCAAGACGAGGAAGGCCGTTGCGATGAGCCTACTCCCTGTCAGCGGGTGCGCCTGAATAACTTTGTAACGGTACGCAACAACTTCCCTGATGGCAGAGCTGTTTTCGACTCGGAAGGGCGAGCGCGTCAGCTAGGACGCTTTGTCGTCAGCAGCGCCTACTCCCAGGGCGAAAACCGCTGCGTGGTGGTGAGCACTTTGATCGGCACTCTTCGCAAGGACAAAAATCCGGAGTGTGGCAATGTAACCAGCGAGCCAGAGGAAGGAGTAACCAGCGAGCCAGAGGAAGGATAGCTGGGGTAGGATGGTCAGGCCGTGGCTGAAAGGTTGCCAGGCTCCTGTCCTAAGCTGCCGTAGGTCATTGGCTATGCTTACCTCTTCCCCAACTCTTGAAGCTCCACAAAAAGCCTTCCCCTGGCAATCTCGTCAGCCTGCTTTGCTGGTGCTGGCGGATGGCACTTCCTTTGCCGGTTGGTCTTTTGGGGCGCCGGGCACGGCGGTGGGTGAGGTGGTGTTCAACACGGGCATGACCGGCTACCAGGAGGTGATGACCGATCCCAGCTACCGGGGGCAGATCGTTACTTTTACCTGCCCTGAGTTGGGAAACACCGGAGTCAATGAGCTGGATCAAGAATCGGCCCGGCCCCAGGTCGCGGGAGTGATTGCCCGCAACGTGTCGCGCCTAGCTAGCTCTTGGCGGGCCATGGGGACGCTGCCTGACTACCTCAAACAGCATGGAATCCCGGCCATTGCCGGGGTGGATACGCGGGCTTTGACGCGGCGGCTGCGCTCCCAGGGGGTGATGAATGGAGCTATTTCGACCGAGATCCTGGACCCGCAGGCGTTGCTGGAGCAGGTGCGCCAAGCCCCTTCCATGCAGGGGCTGAGCCTGGCGGCAGAGGTTACAACGCCCAAGCCTTACGAGTGGCTGGAGCCCACCCCTGCCGACTGGGACTATGGCCGCAGCCAAGGGATCCCGGTCCCGGATCCCCCCCTGCGGGTGGTGGCGCTAGATTTTGGCATCAAGCGCAATATCTTGCGCCGCCTAGCTCGCTACGGCTGCCGGGTGGTGGTGTTGCCGGCCCACGCCACTCCTGAGGAGATCTTGAGTTACAGCCCCGACGGGATCCTTCTCTCCAACGGGCCTGGGGATCCGGCGGCAGAGACCGCGGCCATCCGCACCGCCCAGGCGCTGCTGCAAAGCGGGAAGCCCTTGTTTGGGATTTGCCTGGGCCACCAGATCCTCAGCCTAGCCCTCGGAGGATCCACCTACAAGCTCAAGTTTGGCCACCGCGGCCTCAACCATCCCTGTGGGCTAGAGCGGCAAGTGGAAATCACCAGCCAAAACCATGGGTTTGCAGTAGACGCTGCTTCGATCCCGGCTGAGGACGTGGAGATCACCTACCTCAACTTAAATGACCGCACTGTGGCCGGGATCCGCCACCGCCAGTTGCCCCTCTTTTCGGTGCAGTACCACCCAGAGGCCAGCCCCGGCCCTCACGATGCCGATCACCTCTTCCGCGAGTTTGTGGAGCTGATGCTGCAGCACCGCCGTTTAGCGGGATAGATGGGCTAGACGCAGAGCAAGGGCCTCGCGCGCTTCTTCCCGGTCGTCAAAGGGAATCTTCTCAGTGCCTAGGATCTGGTAGTCTTCGTGGCCTTTACCGGCAATGACCACCGTATCCCCTGGCTGAGCTTCGAGGATGGCTAGACGAATGGCCTGCCGCCGATCCACCTCCACGGCCCAGGGGAATCCAGGGATCCCAGCCAAGATATCCTGCAAGATCCGCTGCGGATCTTCAGTGCGCGGGTTATCTGAGGTCACGATCACCTGATCTGCCCAGGTGGCGGCAATGCGGCCCATCTGCGGGCGCTTACCCCGGTCGCGATCCCCGCCACAGCCAAAGACACAGATCAGCCGGCCTTGAACTTGCGGGCGCAGCGCCTTGAGCAGGTTTTCCAGCCCATCGGGGGTGTGGGCATAGTCCACGATTACCGTGATGTCCTGCCCTGGCAGGCTCACCCGCTCCATTCGCCCCGGTACTCCGGGAAAACGGGGCAAGGCCGACTGGATGGCCTCAGGGGGGATCCCCAAGTGCAGCGCTACCCCTACCGCCGCCAGCAAGTTGGAAAGGTTGAAGGATCCCACCAGGGGCGCCTCCACAGCAAAGCTGCCCATAGGGGTGTGCAGGGTTGCCTTGAGGCCGGTGGGATGTAGGTGAACTTGGCTGGGCCATAGGCCGGGGATCCCTTCTAGGGGCTTGAGGGAATAGGCCCAGGGCTCCAGAGGGGCTGGAATGGCTTCTAGAAGCCTCCGTCCGCCTGCGTCGTCGGCATTGACCACTGCCCGCCCCTGCAAATACTCTGGCCGGAAGAGAGTGGCCTTGGCCTGCCAGTAGTTCTCCATGCTGCCGTGGAAATCCAGGTGATCCTGGGTGAGGTTGGTCCAGACGGCAGCGGCAAAGCTACACCCCCAGGCCCGATCCTGGGCCAAGGCATGGGAGCTGACCTCCATCACCGCCACCTCGGCGCCGGCTTCCTTGGCCTGTCTCAGGCTGCGCTGCAGCTCTAGGGGAAACAGGGTGGTGTGGGGTGTAACTTCATAGTGGCCTGGCCAGCGGTTGTAGAGGGTGCCCAGCAGGGCTACAGGACGACCAGCAGCCTGCAGCAGATGCTCGATGAGATGGGTGGTGGTGGTCTTGCCGTTGGTGCCAGTTACCCCCACTAGGATCAGTTGGCGAGCTGGAAAACCGTAGAAGGCCGCCGCCACCTGGGCCACGGCTTTGTTGAGGCCGACGCGAGGCAAAACCAGAAGGGGCTGACTCCCCCATTCAGCCTCTCCGCTAACCTTCTTCCAAGCCTCCTGGGAAAGAAGGGCCGCCACCGCTCCTCTAGTGAGCGCTTCCCCGACAAACTCGCTGCCATCGACGCGGGATCCCAGCATCCCCAAAAACAGATCCCCCGCCTGCACCTGGCGGGAATCGGCGCAGAGGCCTTTTACCCACACTCCTTCTAGGGATCCCTGGACCACTTGGGGTTGGATCCCGGCTTGTTCTAGCAATTGGCTCAGATTTCTCATGCTTTTGCCACTCCCCACCGCTTTGCTGGTTAGGGTAGCTGCTAACTGCAGCCTAGGCCAGGGCCTCCTCCAGCTTTTGCTTAGCCCAGAGGGTAGCGTAGAGCCCCTGCGGGTCGGCCAGCAGCTCGGCATGGGATCCCTGCTGCACAATGCGACCTTTGTCCATGACCCAGATTTGATCCGCCTCCACCGCCACCGTGAGGCGATGGGTGATGAAGAGTACCGTCTTCTGAGCCGTGGCCTGGCGCAGGTGGCGAAGAATGGCCTGGGCGGTCTGGTTGTCCACGCTGGAAAGACAGTCGTCCAAAACCAAGATTGGCGCATCCATTAGCAGAGCCCGGGCGAGAGCTACCCGCTGTCGCTGGCCGCCGGAAAGGGTAATGCCCCGCTCTCCCACCAGCGTGTCGTAGCCCTTGGGGAAGTTGAGGATCTCGGCGTGGATGTGGGCGGCTTTGGCGGCCCATTCCACTTCCCAGTCTTCAGCGTCCGGCTTGCCGTAGCGGATGTTATCCCGAACCGTGGCGCTGAACAGGAAGCTCTCCTGGGGCACATAGGCGATGGCCCGGCGCAGGGATCTCAGTTGGATCTGGGTGATGTCCTGTCCGTCCAAAAACAGTTGCCCCGGCTGGATCTCCAGCAGGCGAGGAAGGGCATTGGCCAGGGTGGACTTGCCCGCCCCAATTGGCCCCACCACCGCCACCAGTTGGCCCGGCTCGAGACAAAAGTGCAGATCCTGTAGAGCTGGCGCTGGGGATCCTGTGCCGGTGTAGGCAAAAGTCAGACCCCTAGCCTCGATACGGCCCTGCACCTTCTCTAGAGGAAGGGGCAAAGCCTCCGGGGCATCGCGGATGGTGGGCTCTACCCGCAGCAAGGCGTCAATCCGCTCCAGGCTAACCTGGCCCCGCTGGTAGGCGGTAAGGGTAAAGCCCAGCAAAGCGGTGGGAAACACCAGCCGTTCTACGTAGAGGGTGAGCGCCGAGAAATCCCCAATCGTCAGCCGCCCCGCGGCAATCTGGGGCCCGCCCACGGTGAGCAGCAACAACAGGCTGAGGCTAACCAAAGCCACCAGAGAAGGGAACAGCAGGTTGCGGGTGAGGGCCAAGCGCAAATTGGCCTGCAACAAGCGGTCATTGCGGCGACGAAACTCCTGCTGCTCGTGCTCTTCCTGGGCGTACACCTTGATCGAGGTGATGCCGTTTACGTCCTCCTGGATGAGATCGCTGAGATCCGCCAGCTCCTGCTGCACCTGAAGCTGCTCCTGCTGCAGGCGGTTGCTGCTTAACTTCACCAGCACCAGCATCACCGGAAACACCGACAGGGCCAGAGCGCTTAGACGCGGCTCAATAGCAAACATGGCCGGCAGCGTACTGCCGTAGGCAAAGATCGTGTTGGCCAAGTTAAGCAGGGCAAAGCCCAACAGGCGGCGGACATTTTCCACATCGCTGGTGATGCGGGTGAGGATGTCCCCGATGGTCTGCTGGGCAAAGTAGGAAGGCTGCAGGGTGAGCAAATGCTCGAAGATGGCCTGCTTGAGGCGAAACTCCACCTGCCGTCCTGCCCCAAACATCCACACCCGCGAGGCAATGCGAATAACCATCATCAGGGTGGAGACACCCAACACCACCAGGGCGTGGAGGGCGATGCGGCTGGGCGCCAGGGTGGCCAGGTTCTGGCTGAGATCATCAACGGCCAGCTTGACATACCAGGGCAGGAACACCCCCAGGCTGTTGACCACCAGCAGGGAGGCAATGCCCAACACCACCTGCTGCCAGTGGGGGCGTAGATAGTGAAGCAACTGTTGCCAGTGGGATCTGGCCACTCGGGTGCTCCTCAAGCCTTTTCCCACTCTAGCGCTGGGCCGGATCCCCCCGGTAGGGATCAGGCTAGAACCTGGGCTGGGGCCTGCTGCGCCAAGAGTTCCACCTGCTGTCGCGCCCAGGCATCCACTGCCAGAATGTCCTCCAGGGTGGGATTGGCAATGACCTGATGCCGCTCGCACACCTGCTCCAAAAGGCGAGGGATATCCAGAAAGCGGATGCGCTCTTGCAGAAAGAGGTTCACCGCCGCCTCGTTGGCCGCATTCAACACCGCCGGCAGGGTTCCTCCTGCCCGCCCAGCAGCATAAGCCAGTTGTAGGCAGGGGTACTTGCGGTGATCCGGCGCCTTAAAGGTAAGAGATCCCAGCTTTACCAAATCAAGAGGCTCCCAGGGGGTGGAGAGGCGCTCCGGCCAACTGAGGCCATAGAGAATGGGCAGGTGCATATCCGGCCAGCCCAACTGGGCCAGGACAGAAGTATCTGCCAGCTCGACCAAGGAGTGGACAATGCTCTGAGGGTGGATGAGGATCTCAATCTGGTCATAGTCCAGGCCAAACAGCCAGTGGGCCTCGATCACCTCCAGGCCCTTGTTCATCAGGGTGGCTGAATCAATGGTGATCTTGCGCCCCATCACCCAGTTGGGGTGTTTGAGAGCATCGGCCAGCGTCGCCTGGTTCAGTTTCTCCACCGGCCAATCGCGAAAGGCTCCCCCTGAGGCGGTCAGCCAGATGCGGCGCAGGGATCCCGCTGGCACTCCCTGCAGACATTGAAAGATGGCCGAATGCTCCGAGTCCACGGGGATGAGCTTCACGCCGTGCTTTTGCACCAGGGGCAGCACCACCGGACCGCCTGCCACCAGGGTTTCTTTGTTGGCCAGGGCAATGTCCTTGCCGGCGCGGATGGCAGCCAGAGTAGGCAACAGGCCAGCACAGCCGACGATCCCCGTCACCACCCGCTGAGCCTCGGGGTGGGCCGCCACCTGACACAGCCCCTCCATTCCTGCCACTAGCTCTGGCAGAGGTTGCAGGCCGCTCAGCAGGGATCGCAGCTCCGGCAGCAGCTCCTCCCGCCCGATGGCTACAATTTGAGGCCGAAACCGCCGCACCTGCTCGGCCAGAAGAGTGACGTTGCTGTGGCTGCTCAAGCCAACAACCCGAAAGCGCTCCGGATACTGAGCCACCAAGTCCAGGGTTTGGGTGCCGATGGAGCCGGTGGAGCCGAGCAGGGTGATGGCTTGCATACTTTAAGGATCCCTTTGCACCTAGCTAAAGAGCGTAACACTCTTTCAGCGCAGACTCACCCTCCTACAGCCTGCCCAAAGGGCGAACGGCCCCGCTTCGCGTTTGAGGATCCCTGCCTTATACCGGCTGCAGGGGATAGTGAGGCCCTTTTTTCCCGGCTGCAGACCTTTCCTAACTCTTCATCGGTCGGCAGGGTATGCTTGGCTAGCATAGCCGGCTAGCCTTGCAGAATCTGACCATGCCTTATTCCTCCCGATTCCATCCCTTCTTTGGCCTAGCTCGCTCATGGTCTGTGCTCCTGGGGTTGGGTTTGGCTCTGAGCGTAAGTGCCTGTGGTGGTGGGGGTTCCAGTCGTCCCCTGCCGCCGCTTCCAGCCCCTCCTGCAGGGCGCATCGAGGGATCCCATTTCGACGATCTCAACGGCAATGGTCTGCGAGATCCAGGGGAACCAGGGCTGCCGGGCATCACCACCTTTCTGGACTTGAACAGCAATGGACGCCTCGATCCAGGGGAGCCCAGCACCGTCAGCGATGCCAACGGCAACTTTCGTTTCTCCAACTTGCCCCCTGGCACCTACCGGGTTACTGCCATCTTGCCTCCAGGGCGGGTGTTCACCACGCCGCGCTCAGGGTTGGGGCGGATTGTCGGTGGTAGGCCGGCTCAGCCGGGAGCCTTTCCCTGGATGGTGGCCTTGCTAGACGCGACTGAACCGGATCCTTTTCAGGCGCAGTTTTGCGGGGGATCCCTGATTGCCCCGGAGTGGGTGCTTACCGCCGCCCACTGCTTTTTCGACCCTCGAGGCGAGCCGGACGTGGATGTCCAAAGTCTGGATCTGCTGTTGGGTACCACCGTCTTGCAAATCGGTGCCGGCCAGCGAATTCGGGCTGCGCAAATTGTTATCCACCCCAACTACGACCCCCGACGAGGGCCAGAGGGGGGGAATGACATTGCCCTGGTGCGCCTCTCTCGGCCAGTGGCCCTGCCTACCCTGCCGCTGGTGCAGTCCAACCAAACCAACCTGACTGCCCCTGGTACTCTCGCCACCATCCTTGGCTGGGGAGCCACCTTCCCCCGCACTCTCGAGGAGGAGCCCAGCGGCTTTCCCAGGGCTCTACAGCAGGCCGAAGTTCCCCTCGTCAGCAACGAGGTGTGCAATGCTCCCCAGTCTTACAACGGCGCCATTTTGGAAACCATGCTCTGCGCTGGCTTTCCTCAAGGGGGTGTGGATACTTGCAAGGGTGATAGCGGTGGGCCCTTGGTTGTTCCTACCAGCAGTGGCTTTGCCCTAGCCGGGATCACCAGCTTTGGCCAAGGTTGCGCCCAGCCCAATTTCTATGGGGTGTATACACGGGTATCCAGCTTTGTCGGGTTTGTGGAATCGGTAATTGGTGGTGCCCCCAGGCCAACACCGCTACCAATGCCCTCCCCTTCTCCCCGAGAGAGAGCAACGGCCTCCGTGACGGTGAACTTACGGGAGGGGGAGGTAGTTTCTGGGATTACCTTTGGCAGCCGTGCCCAGTAGTCGCCATTGGCGGGCAAGAGATAGTTTAGGATAGAGACCGTGACAACTCCAGTTAATTCAGGAAGGAGACGATTTCTCTATGACCCAAGTAACAATCGGCGAAAACGAAGGGATTGAGTCGGCGCTGCGTCGCTTTAAGCGCCAAGTTGCCAAGGCGGGCATTTTGCGGGATCTGCGCAACCATCGGCACTTTGAAAGCAGCCTGGAAAAGCGCAAGCGGAAAGCAGTAGCAGCCCGTCGCAATCGCCGTAAAGCTGCCAATTGACAACTTGCCTCAGAGCTGCAATCGAGAACAAAGCTCCCCCTCTCTTACCTGGAGGAGGTCTGTCATGGCGAAGGGAGAAATCGGGGGGGAAAACTGGGCAAAACGCCTGCGCAACGGCCTTGTAGCAGCCCTGGCTGTGCTTTTGGCAGCAGGCTTGTTTTTGGCCAACCAAGCGCGTCAAGCTGGCACGAGCTTGGCAACGCTGGCGGCAGAGGCTGTGCCTTGGGAGGAAGCCCAGGCCAACGGCAAGCCTTCCCTGGTGGAGTTTTATGCCGACTGGTGCACCACCTGCCGCTCCATGGCGCCTCTTCTGGCCAACCTGAAAAAGGAATTTGCCCAGCAAATTAACTTCGTCATGCTCAATGTGGACAACCCCAAGTGGCTGCCGGAGCTGAGCCGCTATCGGGTTAACGGAATCCCTCACTTCCTCTTCTTGGACAGCCAAGGGGAAGTGGTGGGATCGGCCATTGGTGAACAGCCAGCTTCGGTTTTGCGGGCCAACTTGCTGGCTCTGGCAGCCGGGGATTCCTTGCCGCTGACCCAGCCTGGGCCAGTGTCTGCCCTGCAGCCGGGTGGGCCTGGCCTCCCCGCTCAGCCGGATCCGCGCACCCATGGCTAGGACTTGGGCGGGTAATTTGCCCACGCCCGATTTTGCCTGGCTGGATCCCTTGGTTCGGCACTTTCAACTAGGGGAGCCCGAGCTGCTCGAAGCCCTCGGAGGGGGCCTTGTTCACCAGACCTGGAAGCTCAAGACAACCCAGGGATCCTTCGTTGCCCAGCGCCTCCATCCCCAATTTGACCCGGCGGTTACCGAAGATGGCCAGGCCATTGGCTCTTGGCTACGGCAGCAGGGCTTTCCGGTTCCCCAATTCCGCCGCGCCCGCGATGGCTCCCTGCACCTAAGCTGGGGGGGAGGGCTGTGGCGGGTTATGGACTGCCTGCCGGGCTCCTCCTACTCAACTCCTCCTGCCTGGAGCTATCTGGAACAAGCAGGGGCGGCAGTTGGGCGCCTACATAGCCTTTTGGCCGGATGGCACTACTCTTTTCGCTTTCAGATCCCTCACTTTCACGACACGGCCTATTTTTGGCAGCAGCTCTGCCAGCGCAGCCCCGACCCAGAAATAAGGGCAGAGTGGCAATTTTTTGTCGAGACCGTGCCCAGGTTGCTTTTGCCGCCAGGACTTCCGACTCAGGTTATCCATGCCGATCTCAAATTCAACAACTTTTTGTTTGACGAAAGGGGAAAATTTGCCGGCCTGGTGGATCTCGACACCTTTATGGACCACAACCTGTACGTTGAGCTAGGAGATGCCTTGCGCTCCTGGGGCCGGAGAGGGGAGGCCGTTGAGGCCGAGGCAATCCTAGCAGGGCTGCGCGGCTACGCCCAAACCGGCAACCTGCGCGCTCTGCAGCCAGAGCTCCTTCTGCAAGGGATCCAGTTGATGACGCTGGAGTTGGGGATGCGCTTTTTGCTGGATTGGTTCGAGGACTGCTACTGGAATTGGGATCCGCAGCGGTACGCCAGTCGCCGGGATCACAACCTGGCCCGCTGCCGACGGCAGATCCGCCTCTACCAACACCTAACCCAGCTGGCACCCCAACTGTTGGAGTCCATATACGCCCTTGCTTCAGGAGAGGGAAATTGGTTAAGTTAGGGGCAACTTCCTCTTCTTTGCGTGGCTTTTATGAGCACCATTCAACTTCCCCGCTGGCTGGAATTGGCTCTGCCCTTCTTTCACCCAGTGCTGATGATTTTGGCCTCTGCCCTAGCTCTCTATACTCTCTATCTGGGTCTCCAGGTGCGGCGGCTGCGCACCGCCTCGGCGGAAGAGCGCAAGGAGTTAATTAAGGGCAAGTTTGGCCAGCGGCATTTCCTGGCAGGATCTCTCTTCTTGCTGTTGATGGTGTTTGGGGCCCTGGGAGGCATGGCCGTGACCTACATTAGAAGCCACAAGCTGTTTGTTGGGCCCCACCTGCTGGCCGGCCTGGGCATTGTAGCCCTAGTAACCACCTCTGCCGCTTTGGCACCCCTGATGAAGGATGGCCAAAAGGTCTGGGCCCGCAATGTCCACCTGCTGCTCAATGTGGTGATCTTGGGGATCCTGGGCTGGCAGGCGGTAACCGGCTTTCAAATTGTGCAGCGCATCGTCAACCAGATGCTAGCCTCTCCTCAGGTAACCTAGCCCTTTTCCAGCCAAGGGCAGGGAAGGCGTCCATACCATGATGGACGCTATCTCTTTGGATAAGGCTTCTTTCCCAGGTACTCAGCCCTAGCAAGCGGTTCTCCCATGCCTGGTAGCCCCCTCCCCAGTTGGGTCAAGCGCTCTATCGGCAAGGCCAGCGATATCTCGGCAGTTCAGCGGGTGATCAAGCAGCGGGGACTGCACACCATCTGCGAGGAGGGACGCTGCCCCAATCGGGCCGAGTGCTACAGCCAAAGGACTGCCACCTTTCTGCTGATGGGCGGGATCTGCACCCGCGCCTGTTCTTTCTGTCAAGTGGCCAGCGGACGGCCTGCTCCCCTCGACCCGGAAGAGCCGGAAAAGGTGGCCGAAGCGGTGGAGCTGCTGGGGCTGCGCTATGTAGTGCTTACCTCGGTGGCCCGCGATGACCTGCCCGACCAGGGATCTGGCCGCTTCGTGGAGGTGATGGAGGCTATCCGGCGGCGCTGTCCTGGGATCCAGATCGAGGTGCTTACCCCTGATTTTCGGGGGGATCGCGACTGCATTGCCCGGGTGGTGGCGGCCAGGCCGGCCTGCTACAACCACAACATTGAGACGGTGCGGCGGCTGTCGCAGGCGGTGCGGCGCAGTTCTGGCTACGACCTATCCCTGCGGGTTTTGCAAACCGTGAAGGAGCTGGATCCGAACCTGCCCACCAAGTCCGGCCTCATGCTGGGGCACGGGGAGACCCGCGAAGAAGTGCTGGAAACGTTTCGGGATCTGCTGGCAGTGGGGTGCGAGCGGCTCACCCTGGGGCAGTACCTACAGCCTTCCTTGGCCCACCGCCCAGTGCAGCGCTACTGGACGCCAGAGGAGTTTGCTGAGCTGGGCGAGATTGCCCGCCAGATGGGGTTTCGCCAGGTGCGCTCTGGGCCCTTGGTGCGCAGCTCCTACCACGCTGCCGAGATGGGGCAGGACTAGGCCCCCTAGACCTTGGCAGCTAGCTCCTTGCTGCCCACGAGATCCCGCAGGACGGCCCCCAGGCCAAACCCTTCGCGGACCCAGCGGCTCAACAGGGGCGGCGTCAGGGATCCCAGACGGTATAGGCTTGCCCCTGCCACCACTCCCGCCAGGAGACCGTTGCCCCAACTGCCCCCCAGCCAGGTGCCCAGCCCTTCGGCCAACAGCAGCAGCATGCCATTAAGCAGCAGCGGTCGCCCCAAGTCCTCCAAAGCCCTGCGGAGGGATCCCCAGGGCAGGCGCAGCCGCATCCCCAAGCCCAACAGCCACAGACTATCCAGGAGGATCGCAAGCAGCAGATCCAAGCCCAGGGGCGCTAAGCCCACGGCAACCCCCTTGCCAAGGGCGCAGGCTGTACCCCACTGCTCCAGATGGCGGGCGTGATACTGCCACTGCTTTTGCCAAAGCTGAGCCTGGAGGCGCTCCAGCCGCTTCAGCCCATTGAGGGCCAGGAGGGACTCCGCCTCCGTCCGCAAAATCTCCACAATTTGGCCTTGCAGAGCTTCGATCTGGGGGGCAGGTCGCTCCCAGTCCAGGGTGACGCGGCCATCTGGCCAGTGGGTGCGGACTTTCTGGGGTTTTGGGCAAGCGGACACTGTCAGGATCTCCTGCGGCAACACCCAGCCCAGGTGGCGGCTAATTTGTTCGCGAATTGCCTGCAGCTCCGCCTCCGAGTAGAGATCGCACTTATTCAACACCAGCAGGAGGGGCTTGTGCAGGGTGCGCAACTCCAGTAGCGCCTGGTACTCCAGCTGGGTCAAGTCGCCGGCGATTACAAACAGGATCAAGTCCGCCGCCCGGGCCACCTCCCAGGCCAACTGTTCGCGCGCTTCTCCGTTGACCTCGTTTAAGCCGGGCGTATCGATGAGCCGCACCTGCCAAGGGATCCCTGGCCCCGGTCGCCACAGCAGCGATTGCGGCTTTTGAGTCACGCCATTTAGGGGCCCCACTTCCAGCCGAGCCTCGCCAACTAGGGCATTCACGACTGCTGACTTGCCGCGGTTGACCAGCCCAAACACGGCAATGGAAAATAACCGCGCCCTCAGTCGCCTGCGCAGAGCAGACAGAGCCTTCAGCTCCGGCTGCAGGTCGGGACGCTTGGCCAGCGGTTGCCAGTGATCCCAGCAGTGCTGAAAAACCGTTTCGGCTTGGGCTAGGGGAGTGGTCATCGACAGAAAATCACTCCAAAGGGAATTGGCCACTGCGGCCCACCTTCCCCCCAGCGAAGGGAAGTTAGGTGGGATCGGCCACTTGGAGAATGGGGCATGATTATTTGTAGCGTCAACACTCCCCAAGTGGCTCGAGGAGCTTTCTGTATGCTCTACCGCTTTCCCAAGTCCCTACGCTGGCTGCGGCTGGGGGGATCCCACCGCTCCAAGCAAGAACGCCAGATCGTGCGCAGCCTACTAGCCTTTGCTGGGGCCCTGCTGGCCGTGGACATTCTGCTTTTAGGTGCTCTCCACTAGGGCATTTCCCTGTTTCTTGGAAAGAAGCGCTATCATGGAAGTCCACGGGTTAAACTCCCCCGAGAGCTTTGTAACTCCTACGAGGCAGGTCGGATGGATTGGGTAGAAAAGGTTCTCGAAAAGATCCGCGAGTGGGTGGAACGTGTCATTGACGCTTTGCTGGGAAGTCCTCAGCCCCAACCTGCACCCATTCCGGTAGAAAATGGATCCCCTCGTCGTCGTTAATCCGACCGCCCTAGCCACCAGCGGCGAGCTTTTGAGCATCTTGGTGTTGCACGGCCCCAACCTTAACCTACTGGGGGAGCGGGAGGTCAGCATCTACGGCTCAGTTTCCCTGGAGCAGGTGGATCAGGCTCTGCATCGGCAAGCAGAGCTGCTGGGGGTAAAGCTGGAGATCCTCCAGTCCAACCATGAGGGAGTGCTCATCGACGCCATTCACCGCGCTCGCCAGCAGCATGCCGGCATTTTGATCAACCCAGGCGCCTATACCCACACCAGCATTGCTCTGCGCGACGCCATTGCCGCTGTGGGATTGCCTACTGTAGAAGTTCACCTAAGCAACATCTACCGCCGCGAGCCTTTCCGCCAGCACTCCTACATCGCGGCTGTAGCCCTTGGGCAAATTAGCGGGTTTGGGGCCCATAGCTACTTGCTAGGACTACAGGCGCTCGTGCAACACCTGCGGATGCCAGCAGCCTAGCTAACTTGGTTGGAGAAGCAGGTGAGCCTTCTTTTGGCTATCCTACGCGATAGCCAGGCTCAACTCATTGACCCCCATGCTGACGTTACAAGCTGTGGCCGAGCTGCTGCAAACCCCTCTGCAAGGGGATCCTCAGCTGTTGAGCTGGCCGGTTCAGACCCTCTGCACCGACAGCCGCCGCTTGCAGCCCGGGTCGATCTTTGTTGCCCTCAAGGGAGAGCGCTTTGACGGGCACGATTTCATTCCCCACGCCATGAGCAAAGGGGCCATTGCTGTCATCAGCCAGCAGCCGGTGGCTGCACCCCATTTCTGGGTTCCAGATACCCTAGCTGCCTACCAGCGCCTAGCCAGAGCCTGGCGGGAGCAGTTTGCCATTCCCGTGGTGGCCATCACCGGCTCAGTGGGCAAGACCACGACCAAGGAAATGCTGGCGGCTGCCCTCTCCCGCTACGGCAGCGTTCTCAAAAGCGAAGCCAACCACAACAACGACATTGGCGTGGCCCAGACACTGCTGCAGATGCGACCTGAGCACCAGTTTGCCGTGCTGGAAATGGCCATGCGCGGCCCCGGCGAAATTCGCCGCCTGGCCCAGACGGCTCAGCCTACCCACGCCCTGATTACCCATATCGGCACTGCCCACATCGGCAGACTGGGATCCCGCGAGGCCATTGCCGCCGCCAAGTGCGAGCTGCTGCAAGAGCTAGGCCAAGGGGGAGTGGCTCTGCTCAACGGTGAGGATCCCTTGCTGCTGGCCACTGCCGCCAGGGTGTGGTCGGGGCCAACCCTCACCTACGGCCTTGACCAAGGTGAGCTGCGAGGGCAGTGGGATCCGCAGGCGCAGACGGTTACCGTGGAGGGCTTGACCTTGCCAGTGCCCCTGCCAGGCAGGCACCATGCCCTCAACTGGATGGGGGTGCTGGCCACTGTGCGCAGCTTGGGGTTGGATTGGGAACGCCTGCGAGAGCCTATCCTCTTGCCCACGCCCCTGGAGGGGCGTAACCGCCACCTCAAGCTGGCAGGAGATGTGGAAATTTGGGATGAGACCTACAATGCCTCGCCAGAGGCCATGATCGCGGCTCTCCAGCTTCTGGCCCAAACCCCCGGAAAACGGCGCTGGGCAATCCTGGGCCCCATGCGGGAGCTGGGGGAGCATGCCCCTTACCTTTACGCAGAGGTGGGGCGCGCTGCTGCCCCTTTGGGGTTGGAACGGCTTTTGCTTTTGGATCCCGAGGGGGAAATGCAGCCGCTCATTGAGCAGAGGCCAGCGGCTCAGGTAGAGCGCTGTAGGGACGAATCAACCCTATTGGAAATCTTGCTGCACCAGGTGCAGGCGGGGGATCGGCTGCTATTTAAAGCAGCGCGAGCCATCCAGTTGGAGCGGGTGCTGCAGCGCTTTTTGCAGGCCTGGCAGGCCTAGGCTAAGCTAGGAAATAGCCGCTAGCCAGACTCACCTCCCCGCTTGAGGGGAGCAGTTTCGATTTTTTCCCTTTGCCTGGACAGTATGTACTACCACAACCCTTCTCTGCGGGAGGAGCCGCGGGATCAACCTCCGGTGCTCCTGCCCTCCAGCGGCGGCCTCTCCATCTTGGACTGGCTACGCCAGGAAGGTCGCTTGCTGGAACAGCCAATTGAAGTTCCTGAGATTACCCTAGACGACGATCTCGAGGAGATTGACGACTTGATCGGCGACGACTTCGTCGAGGACTTCGAGATGGAGGAAGAGGAGTAGGTCAGAGTCAGCTAGCGCTGCGAGGCTCTGCTGGGGGGAGGATCGAAATAGAGCTAGGGGCGCTAAAGTAGAGAGAGAAGGGGCGTTGGCCGAGCGGTTTAGGCAGCAAACTCATAATTTGCCTTACACAGGTTCGACTCCTGTACGCCCCACTGGCAAAGCGATCCCCCTGGCTGAAACTGACTCGCTGCGGCGTGGAAGCTCAAGCCTAGTGGGATCTTCCCTCCCTCCAACGCTCAGGCAAGGTGGCGGGGGCTCCGTATTGGGACTGGAGCTGGCTGAGAAATTGTTCCTGCCAGGCACGCAAGTCAGCCAAAGGGGCGCCGCTGTTCATCAGGGCAAACCAAATGTCCCCCCTTTCGGTTGGCAAGACTCCCGCCAAGGTGCTGATGCCGCTGAGGGTGCCGGATTTGGCAATCATCCCCTCCGGCAACAGCCGCCGCTCCAACACTCCCCCATCTTGGCCGACGACAGCAAAAGCATCGGCTAGAGAAAGCCCTTGCTTTTCCAGAAGCAGTTGGATTGCCTGAAACAAAGCCACACTGGCCCGTGGAGAAATGCGGTTTTCCACTCCCAACCCCGAGCCGTTAACTAGCTGTAGCTCGGCAGGCGGGATCCCTGCGGCCTCACGGGCCAGTTGAGCCACCTGGTCTGCTCCCCCCACCGCCGTGGCCAACATCTCGGCCATGGAGTTGTTGCTGTAGAGATTCATCAGCTTGAGCAGGTGAATAAGGGGGGGCGACTCATGTCTGAGCAAAACTTGGGCGTTAGCTGGGATTTGCTGGGCAATCCGCACCGAGCCCAAGATCTCCACCTGGGGCTTGGGTGTGCCGGGAGGCAAGGCTTGAAATTGGATCTGGGCTTCTGGCGGCCAGCGCCGCGCATCCAGCCCCCGCTGCAGCAGAGCTCCCGAGCGGGCTACATCCAGGGAAAAGTTCATGTAAAAGCGGCCTACCACCACCAGATCCCCGCGCACTTGGCGGATTCCCTGCTCGTTGAGGGCGTTGCCCACCAAGAAGGCCTCTTCCCACACGAAAAAAGGATCCCCTCCTCCCAAAACCCAGAGATCCCCCTGCAAAACTCCCTCAGCGGTTAAGGGGCCAGTGGCCAACCAGGTGGTAACAAAGCGGTGCTGCGGGCCAAGCTGCTGCAAAGCAGCCAGGGTAGTGGCCACCTTGGTCAGCGAGGCGGCCGGCAGAGGGGTGGATCCCTGGTGCTGCCCCAAAACTTGGTCGCCTCTTTGCAGCCAAACCCCCTGCGCCGTAGGCGAAAACCCCCGCCTAGCTAACTGCGCTAGATGGATTTGCACCTGAGGTTGCAGGGATCCCGGCGAAGAGGGCAACGCCCCTAGCCAAAGCCCTGCTGCTGAGAGCAGCCCAACCCCTGCTCTTACTCCGCGTCTCCACCGGCTCATCAACCCTCAAAGCGCCGCGAGGATAAATCCTTCAGCTGGGTAACTCCCAGCTGCTTTCTTCCCCAGACTCCACGTCGATGGTGCCAGGGGGCGTTTGCCGGTAGAAGTATCCATCGGCAACAAACAGGGGCTCGCCACAACTGGGACAAAAGAAGTGGCTGCCTTCAAGAGCTTGCGCCTCTGACCCACAGACCGGGCAGCGATCTGTCGTAATCCAGCGGCGGGCCCACCAGCGGAAGGCCAGCAGCACCAACAGCGGTAGAGAGAGCAAAAACAAAAGCAGGGCTACAAAGCCAACCATCAGCCAGCCCAGGCCGAGGCCGGTTAGCAAAGCTGCCACGGCCAGGGATCCCAGCCAAAAACCCCAGCCAGTTAGAGAAATGGAATAGGTTTTGGGCTGCTCAAAGCGCATCTTTTTCCGCCTTCCTCAATACTTGCCAACACTGCTAGGACAGGCCTTTTCCTGAGCATGGTAGCCCAAACTTGCCGCCAGCAAGATGCTGCAAGAGTAGGCTAGCTCATCCTAGGGGGACAAGCTAGACCAGACGCTGCAACTGCTCCAGGAGGGAAAACCGCTGGCAGGGCTCTTAGGGAAGCTATCAGAAGCTATTATCAATTACAGAACTTATTGACGGTCACGGCCGCGTTGCCTAGGAGTGGAGGGGCAGGGTCATGGTCTATACGGAAGAAGCTTTCAAGGCGGAGCTAAACGCGAGGGGCTGGCGAGCCACTCGGCAACGGGAGATTATCCTACAGACCTTTCAAAACCTACCCGAGGGGACTCACCTGAGTGCCGAGGAGCTGCACAAGAAGTTGCAGGAAGAAGGCCATAAAGTTAGCCTCTCCACTATCTACCGCACTGTCAAGCTAATGACACGCATGGGCATTTTGCGGGAGCTGGAGCTGACGGAAGGTCACAAACACTACGAGATCAACCATCCGGCTCCCCGCCACCACCACCATTTGGTTTGCATTAAAACCAACAAGGTCATTGAGTTTAAAAACAATGCCATCCTCAGCATCAGCCAAAAGGTGGCGGAAAAATACGGCTTTAAGCTGCTCGATTGCCAGCTCACCATCATTGGCATTAGCCCCGAGGGACAGCGCTCGATTGTGTAGCCAAAAACTTCTAAGGCTGAGCTTTGCTTAGGTTGCTCTCCGACCTAGTGGAGCAGTGCTGCCGCTGGGAGGGGGATAAGCCACCTGTTGTTACCAACTCAGCCCGTCAACCCTGGCCGTGGACACCGTCTGCAAGCTCAAACTGGGCACTTCAGTAGATCGTGGCGCCAGTGCCGGCGACCCGAGGCCAAACCGCCCTGGCAGCATTGCTCCTACCGGGTGCAGGGGAAGAGCCCAGCTATCAAGCTCCTTTCCAGCGGCAAACACAACCCACCGCTAGTGATCCTCTAGACCTAGGACAAACGGACACTGGTTGAGATCTTGCGGTACAAGCCGCACGCTGTGTAGCACAGCAAGTAGGCGAAGAATCCCCGCCCTTCAGGGCTGAGGAGAACGTCAACCCCCTACTGCGGGAGATGACTATGAACGAGCAGGAAGTGGCGCACTGGCTGGAGAGGGCCCTGGCCGATCTGCGCCTGAGAGTCCAAGTCAAGGCCCAGCCCCTCCAAGACAGCCCTGGGGACTATGCTTTGGTGGTCATGCTCAATCGCCCTGCCAATGCTGCCCTCAACTACGAGCAGCTAACCGCTTGGTTCCGGAAGGCTGTAGCTAGCCGCTACCCCCAAGTCAAGCGCTTAGCTCTCTACAGTCGCCCTATGGGTCAGCAGCAGGCTGACTGGAAGACGCAGGTGAGACTGGGGCCGGGGCTAACCACAGAAGGGACTCTGCAGCCAGATCTCAGCCACTACTGCTTTGTCCTAGACCGCCAGTTGCTCACTGCCGACCTGCCCCAACCCTCCAGCGTGGTGCGCCAGGCAGTCTTGGGTTTTCACGGCCTCACTTCTGGGCAAAAAGAGGAGGTGCTGCCCCTACTGCCCACCTTGTTTCGCAACCCCAGCGCTGTCTCCACAGTGACGCTGTCAGTGGAAGCATCTCTGTGGCTGGAACCTCTGAAGAGTCTTAGCCCCTATGAGCTGCGCCTGCTGAGCATTTGGCTAAGCCGCTACTGTTTCAGCCCTAGCCGCACCTTGGCTGATTTGGATCCCGCCGCCTCAGGCTGCAAAACCGGCCAGGCAAAACGCAACTATCGCGCTCCCCAAGGGGGGGTGGCGCTGGTTTTGGCCAGCTTTGCCGGCAACCTGACAGTGGCCGCAGGCCTGACCCTAGGCCTATTGTTTGGCATGGTGTTTGTGCTGGCCCTGGCTGTTTTCGGCACCCTGGAAGGAGGGCTCTCTTTCGGCTCTTTCCTTCTCGCCGTTTTGCTTGCCCTGGCCTTCAACGCCCTAGTCTTCTTTTTGTCCCCCTGGGTGATGGACTGGATCCAGCAGAGCCTCTACGGCACCCAGTGGGTGAGCTTGGGGGAAATTGAGCGCCGCAGCCCCGAAAGCGCGGAGGTGATTGAACGCGTCTGCCGGCAGCACAAGCTAAAGCAGCCGAAGCTGGGTCTGATCCCCGATCAAAACCCCACCGCCTTCACCTATGGCAGCCTGCCCAATAACGCCCGCATTGTTGTCAGCGAGGGCCTATTTACCTACCTGGAAGATGAAGAGGTGGCCACGGTCTATGCCCACGAGCTGGGGCATGTTATCCACTGGGATTTCGCTGTCATGACCCTAGCTTCCACGCTATTGCAGCTCCTCTACCTTCTCTATGTCTATGTGCGCGATCGCGGGAGCAGTGAGGGCCGTAACCGCAGAGGGGGGAAAAACCTGGCTTTCCTGGCGCTGGTGGCCTACCTCTTCTACGTGGCTGGCTCCTATTTGGTGCTGTATCTGTCGCGGGTGCGGGAGTACTTTGCCGATTACTTTGCTGCCGAAACCACCGGCAACCCCAATGCCCTTGCACGGGCTCTGGTGAAAATTGCCTTTGGCATTGTCCAGGAGGGAGAGCGGGAGCAGGACGAGGCAACTCGTCGGCGCAGCACCCGCCTGTTGGAGGGGATGCGGGCCTTGGGGATCTACGACGCCAAGGCAGCAGGGACGGTGGGGACAGCCTACCGGCTTGCTTCGGATCCCAGCCAGGTGGGCAGGGTGTTTTTGTGGGATCTGTTTAACCCCTGGGCCTGGTGGATGGAGCTGAACTCCACCCATCCCCTCACCGGCAAGCGGGTGCGGGCGCTAGCCACCTATGCCGAGCAACTGGATCTGCCGGTGGAGTTCGATATGGCCAGCGTGGTGGCCCAAGGCAAGCAGCTCAACCGCCAGCAGCTCTATGGCAGTTTCCTCCTGGACATGCTGCTGTTGAATGCCGAGTGGCTGGGAGCAATCTTGGGAATGGGGCTTGGGATCCCAGCTCTACAGGCAGGATCTTACGGCATGTTTGCCGGCCTGGTCCTGGCGGGAGCCAGCCTGGGCCTGCTGCTGAAGATGCCAGTGATGTACCCCAGCTTGGAGAACCCGCCGGCGTTGACGGTGTTGAAGGCGCTGAGCAACCCCTACACCAGCCCCTTGCGCGGGTTGCCAATGCAGCTGCAGGGGCGGGTAATTGGGCGGGGGAATCCGGGCTATCGCTTTGGCGCCGACCTCAAGTTCCAGGATGAGACGGGGATGATGTTCTTGCGCTACGTTTCCCGCTTTGGGCCACTGGGCAACTTCCTGTTTGGGGCCAGGCAGGCCGCAGGGCTGATCGGCAAAGAGGGAACAGTGGTCGGGTGGTTCCGGCGGGGGGTGGCTCCCTATCTGGATCTGTCCCGCTTCCAGAGCCGCTATGGCGAAGTGGTGACCAGCCACCCTCCTTTTGGGCAGGCGGTGCAGGTGGCACTGGGCTTGCTTGGTGCCCTGCTGTTGATGGCCTTTTCCCCTTTCTAGGGGGCCTGCTCAGGAGGTAGTCGCTTGCTCACCGGTAGCACGGGCATAGTCGTCGCTGAAGCGGACAATGTCGTCTTCGCCCAGGTACTGGCCGTTTTGCACCTCGATGATCACCAACGGGATGACCCCGGGGTTTTCCAGGCGGTGCTTGGTGCAGGGGGGCACGTAGGTAGACTGGTTGGTGGTGATCAGCCGCTCTTCGTTGCCGCAGGTTACTTTGGCGGTGCCGGCAACGACGATCCAGTGTTCGCTGCGGTGGTAGTGCATCTGCAAGCTAAGACGACGCTTGGGCAGCACCACAATCCGCTTGATTTTGTAGCCAGGGCCCTCGTCCAGCACCGTAAAGCTGCCCCAGGGGCGAGTTTCCGTATTGCTCTCGAGGAGCTTGTGAAAAACTTCAGCCGAGAAGGTAGCTGGCAGTTTTTCCTCTGAGGGCATGGGGGAATTAGGGGTTTCTAGCATAGGCTGCTCTCCTGGGCGCCCTGCCTTCAGCTTATCCTACGGAGCTGGAAAGTAGCCCAACTCCCCTCAAGTCTTGTGGGATCATGGAGAAGTCTCCTCATCTTGCTCCTCCATGCGTTCCTACCCGGTTCACATCCACGACCGCCAGAAAGACGCCCACTATCTCATCCAGGTGCCCGCCGACCAATATATCCTGGAGGCTGCCGAAGCCCAAGGGATCCAGCTTCCCTTTGCCTGTCGCAACGGTGCCTGCACCACCTGTGCGGTGCGGATCCGGCGGGGATCCCTCTACCAGCCGGAGGCAATGGGGATCTCGCGGGAGCTGAAGGAGCAGGGCTACGGGCTGCTGTGCGTGGGCTATGCCCGCTCCGAGCTGTGGGTGGAAACCCAAGACGAAGACGAGGTCTACGAGCTGCAGTTTGGCCGCTACTTTGGCCAGGGGCGGGTACGAGCGGGGATCCCCATCGAGGATGAGTAATTTCTCTGCCTCAGTTGCCCCTGAAGACCTGTTGCCGGATCCCCAGCCTTCGCAGCCTCAGGGCTGGCTGTTGGGGTCGGCGGCCCTGATCCCGGTGAACCTGGCCCCTAGTCTGTTGCTGGCGGTGGTGGGGACGGTGCAGAGCTATGGCCGCTACTGGGAGCAGATCCGGCGGGATCCCTTGTTGGGCTTGGCAGGCCTGCTGAGCGCGGCGGCAGTGGCAACGGCGCTGCTGGGGGAAGACTGGCGGCTGAGCTTGCCGGGGATGTTCAACTACTGGCCCTTTCTGCTGATGCTGCCGGCCTTTGGGGCAGCGCTGGCCGATCCTGAAAGTCGCCGGCGCCTGGCGCAGGTGTTGGTGCTGGGCAGTGGGCTGATGCTGCTGTTGGGCTGGGGAGAGGTCCTGTGGGGGTGGCAGGGCCATCTCTTCTTGGGGCCGCTCTGGATTACGGGAGTGGCTGGCGGGGAGCGACCGGCAGCGGCCTTTACCTCCCCCAACCTCCTGGCCATTTACCTAGTGATCCACCTGTGCTTGGCGGCAGGGCTGTGGGGGGTAACTCGATCCCGCCTCACCCGAGCAGGGCTAGTGGCGATGCTGGGGCTGGGATCTCTGCTGTTGCTGCTGACAGCCTCCCGCAGCGGCTGGGGGGCAGGGGGATTGGCTCTACTCATTGGGTTGGTGCTGCGGCGCTGTTGGTGGGGGATCGCCCTCTTGGCCGGCCTGGGGCTAGCCAGCTTGGCGGCGGCTTTGGATTGGCCTGGCTGGCGGGCAGTTGTGCCTTCGTTGATTTGGAGCCGTCTGGCGGACACCTGGGATCCCCAGGCCCCCCACTTTAGCTCAACCGCCAACCGCCTCGATGCCTGGCGCTTTGCCCTGCAGATGGTGCGGGAGCGGCCCCTGACCGGCTGGGGCTGGCAGAGCTTTCCTGCCCTCTACAATGCCCAGGACCCGCCCGAGCTGCTGGGCCACTGCCACAACTTGTACTTGCACTTGGCGGCGGAAGGCGGGATCCCTCTGCTGCTGGGCTATCTGGCCTTGTGGGGCTGGATCTTGGCGCGGGGCTGGCGAGCCTGGCGCTGCTCCCAGGACGGGCTCCTTCTGGGCATGGTGCTGGCCCTAACAGCGTTTTTTGCTGCCGGGATAGTGGACGTGGTGATCTTGGACGGCCGCCTTCACCTGTTGATGACCTTGCTTTTGGGGGCCGTTTGGGGATCCAGCCTCGATCCGCTCCGCGGCAAGCAAAATAGGGTTCCAGCGGATCCCTTCCCAAGCCAGGTGTCCCAGCCAATGCCACAATAGAGTTCCGTCCTTGCGTTTTCTGGGATTACTCTGTTTATTCTGTCTCGGTTGCCGGATTTTCTTGCGTATCGATTGGATGGTCTCACCCAATTTCGATTGACTCACATCCCCCCTCATCAAATCTCCCCTTTTCCTCGGAGAGAGGGGATGGGAGGTGAGAGCACGCCTCTCCAGAAGGGGAGTAAAAAGCTGTTGCTAACCCATTTCCGAAAAAGTTCAGTGGTATCTGGAGCGCCCCACCTTCTTCCATGGAGCAGCCAATCCCTTTGCTGGCCCCTGATCCCATCAAGCCAGGGGATCTCCTCTCCCTGGAGATCACAGACCTAACTCCCGAAGGAGATGGCATTGCCCACACGCTTGGCTACGGGCGGGGACGGGTGGTGTTTGTAGCCCAAGGCGTGCCCGGGGATCGGGTGGTGGCCCAGGTTCTCGAGATCAAGCGCAACTACCTGGTCGGTCGAATTCGTTCGCTCGTTACTCCCTCGCCGCACCGAGTGCGTCCAGCCTGCATTGTTGCCGACAAGTGCGGTGGCTGCCAGTGGCAGCACGTCAGCTACGAGCAGCAGTTGGCCACCAAGCAGCAAATTCTCCGCAACGCGCTAGAGCGGATTGGCGGCCTTTCCTTGCCGGAGCCCGTCCCCATTTTGGGATCCCCGCAGCCGCTGCGCTACCGCAACAAGGTCACCTACCCCATTGCCAAAGCAGAGGGCCAGCCGCTGCGCATGGGCTACTACCGACGGGGCAGCCACCGCTTGGTAAACCTCAACCAGTGCCCTGTCCAGGACGAGCGACTGGACGTGTTCCTGAGGGAAATCAAGCGGGATCTGCAGGAAACCGGCTGGAGTGTGTACGACGAAAGCCGCCACCAAGGCCAGTTGCGCCATCTGGGCCTGCGCATTGGCCGCCGCACCCGCGAGGTGCTTCTCACTCTGGTGAGTTGCAGCCGCGACCTACCTCACCTGGAAAGGTGGGCCAAACGCTGGATGCAGCGCTACCCCGACTTGGTGGGGGTCTGCCTCAACCTCAACCCAGCCCGCACCAACGTCATCTTTGGCCAGCAAACGGAGGTCATTGCTGGACGGGGATCCCTGCGGGAAGAACTGGCCGGTCTTTCCTTTTGGATTGATAGCACCTCCTTCTTCCAGGTCAACACAGAGCAGGCGGAGGCCTTTTTTACCTGGATAGTGGATCAGCTCCATCTGCGCGGCGAGGAGACCGTTCTAGATGCCTACTGTGGCATCGGCACCCTAACCCTGCTCTTGGCCCAGCGGGCCAAACGGGCGATGGGGGTGGAAGTCCTGCCCGCGGCGGTGGCCCAGGCCCGCTACAATGCCCAGTTCAACGGCATCACTTCGGCCCAGTTTTTCCAGGGCGCAGTAGAAGCGGTTTTGCCGACTCTGCCTCCTGCCGATGTTGTGGTGTTGGATCCGCCGCGGCGGGGCTGCGAGCGGCAGGTGCTTGAGATCCTAAAGCAGCAACGGCCCCGGCAGATCGTTTACATTAGCTGTCATCCTGCCACCTTGGCGCGCGACCTGCAAATCCTCATGGCCGAGGGATCCTACCGCCTAACCCAATGGCGAGCTGCTGACTTCTTTCCCCAGACAGGCCATGTAGAGGGAGTGGTCTTTTTGGAACGGGTCTGAGGAACCTTGCCCAGCTTGCCGCGGAGCTGCCCTCTGGGTAGGCGCACTAGCCGGAGGCGACAAATGCTAACGTCAAAGTAAAGTTTCGCAACGGACTTTTTCCCTCCCACTCTCAATGCTTAGAGCTGGAATTGTCGGCCTGCCCAATGTGGGCAAATCGACTCTATTCAACGCTCTCTGCGAAAATGCCAAAGCGGAGGCGGCCAACTTTCCTTTCTGTACCATCGAGCCCAACATCGGACGGGTGGCCGTGCCAGACGAGCGCCTGGAGGTGCTGGCTAAGATCAGTGGCTCGGCGGCCATTGTTCCCGCTCAAATCGAGTTTGTCGATATTGCCGGGCTGGTGGCTGGTGCCAGCAAGGGGGAGGGCTTGGGCAACCAATTTCTCGCCCACATCCGCCAGGTGGACGCCATCGTGCATGTGGTGCGCTGCTTTAAAGACGAGAACATTGTCCACGTGGCTGGCTCGGTGGATCCCGTGCGAGACATAGGGGTGATTAACCTAGAGCTGGCCCTGGCCGATCTGGCCCAGATTGAGCGACGCTTGGAACGGGTGCGCAAGCAGGCCAAATCCGACAAAACGGCTCAAGTAGAGCTGCAGGCCCTGGAGAAGCTGCAGGCTGCTCTGGACGAGGGCAAGCCGGCTCGCCTGGTGCCCCTTAGCGCAGAGGAGGAGGTCGCCATCAAAGGGCTGGGGCTGCTCACCCGCAAGAAGGTGATCTACGCCGCCAACGTGGCAGAAACGGAGCTAGCCACTGGCAACGACTGGGTAGAGCAGGTGCGGCAGGTGGCCCAGGCAGAGGAGGCGCGTGTGGTGGTGGTCTCGGCCCAGGTGGAGGCGGAATTGGTGGAGTTGCCGCCTGAAGAGCGACAGGCTTATCTGGAGTCGCTGGGGGTGAAAGAAGGGGGGCTGAAATCCTTGATCCGCGCCACCTACGAGCTGTTGGGCCTGCGCACCTACTTTACCTCTGGTCCCAAAGAAACCCGCGCCTGGACAATCCCTGCCGGTGCCACTGCTCCCCAGGCGGCGGGGGTCATTCACTCGGATTTTGAGCGGGGCTTTATCCGGGCGGAAACGATAGCGTATGAGGATCTAGTGGCAGCGGGATCCCTGAGTGCTGCCCGAGAAAAGGGCTTGGTGCGCAGCGAGGGCAGAGACTACGTGGTTCAGGAAGGAGATGTAATGCTCTTCCGCTTCCATGTCTAGGGGCCCTTTCCTGAGAAAGCCGTTGACGCTGTAACGAAACATCACAATAATTGGACTAGATAAACAATTGCTTTAAGGGACGCATTGATGGACCTGCTGCAATACGGGCCAATGGCCTGGGTTTACCTGGCAATTTTTGCTTCCATCATCTGGTGCATCTGGGGTCGTTCGGAAGACGACATTATGTTTTAGCTCAAGCAGGAGGGATTCCTCTGCTGAAGCTACTCTTTGGCTGGCAGCGGATCCCTCCTTGTGTCAACCTCAGGTGATGTCCCCCCTCAATCCCCCTTAGGACGGATACACCCAGATGCCGTGCCACTCCAAGCAGTCTGCGTCCCAACAGAGCAAGGGAATTCAGCTAGGCTCGCACTTCCTCCCTCTTGGGCAGCCGCTCTGACAGCGAAGTAGCTTACAAGAGTTATGGGCGTTACTAGCTTGATCTCCCGGCGTCCCCTGCCTGGAGCGGAACGGACAGAAGAGGGGTACCGTCTTTCTTGGCGGGGAGTGGCGGTGATGGGGGTACTCAATGTAACCCCCGATAGCTTCAGCGACGGCGGCCAGTGGGGATCCGTGGAGGCAGCCGTGCAAGCGGCCAAGGCCATGGCAGCAGCGGGAGCTCTGATTGTGGATATTGGCGGCGAGTCTACCCGGCCGGGGGCGGAGCCGGTGTCGGTAGAGGTGGAGTGCGACCGGGTTTTGCCCGTGATTCGGGCTCTAGAAGGATCCGGAATTCTCCTCAGCGTCGATACACGGCGAACAGAGGTGGCTGCTGCTGCTCTGGCAGCGGGGGCACACATCATCAACGATGTCACCGGGCTGCGGGATCCCCAGATGATGCAGGTGTGTGCCGAGAAGGGGGTGCCAGCGGTCATCATGCACATGCGGGGAGAGCCGCGCACCATGCAGCAGCTCACCGACTACGACGACCTTGAGGGAGAAGTTTTTGGTTTTCTCAAGGACCAAGCGGAGCGGGCTCTGGCAGCCGGTGTGCCCAGTGTCATTTTGGATCCTGGCCTGGGCTTTGCCAAAACCGCCGAGCAGAACATTGCCCTCCTCAGAGCCCTGCCGCGGCTAGTGGCCTATGGCTACCCCGTTTTGGTGGGAGCCTCGCGCAAAAGTTTTGTCGGCCAGCTTTCCGGCATTGCTGTGCCCAAAGAGCGGGATAGCGCCAGCGTAGCCGTGCACCTCTTTGCCGCCAGCCGGGGCGCTACCCTGGTGCGGGCGCACAACGTCCCTGCTCATGTCTCTGCTCTAGCGGCTTGGGAAGGGCTGCACTGTGAGCCAAACTAGGCTGGTGCTGCGGGGTCTTAGCTTCCATGCCCACCACGGCTATCGTCCTGAGGAGGCCCTGTTGGGGGCGCGCTTTGTGGTGGATGTGGAGCTGCAGCTTGCCTTGGTTCCCCAAGAGGATGACTTGGCCCACACCGTGGACTACGCCCAGGTGTACGAGGCAGTGCGGGAAGAGGTGACCCAGCAGCGCTACCGGTTGATTGAGACGTTGGCAGACCGGATTGCCGAGCGGCTGTGGCAGAGCTATCCCCAGGTGGAAGCCCTGACGGTGCGGGTGCACAAGCCGCAAGCCCCCCTGCCAGGGCTGTTTGACGATGTGTACGTGGAGATCGTCCGCCGTCGCTCTGCGCTTCCATGAAGCCTGACCTGGCCTACATAGCTCTGGGGAGCAACCTCGGGGATCCGCTGCAGCAGTTGCGCACGGCCATGCAGAAGTTGCCGCGTCTGGGAGAGGTGGTGGCCCGCTCCAGCCTCTACCGCAGCCCCGCCCAAGGAGGGCCGCCGGGCCAGCCCGACTACCTCAACGCCGTGGTGGCCCTGGATCCCTTTCCGCCTTACCAATCCCCCCTGGAGTTGCTCAGGGCGCTGCTGGCCATCGAGCAGGAAGCAGGGCGGGTGCGGCGCATACACTGGGAGGCCAGAACGCTGGACTTGGATCTGCTGGCCATGGGCAATTGGATTCTCAACAGCCCCGCCCTGACCCTGCCCCACCCTCGCATGATGGAGCGCCCCTTCGTCCTGGCCCCCCTGTGCGAAATCGATCCCCACTGGCGCCACCCGGAAACCGGCACAGCCGCAGCCGAGGCGCTGGCTGCCCTGGATAGCTCCTGGCTCGAGCGCACCGACCTAGGCTGGGACTAAAGCTCTACAGCGCAGCCGCCATTTTGGCTGCCAGATCCACCAGCCGCGAGGCGTAGCCGTATTCGTTGTCGTACCAGGAGAGCACCTTCACTGTGCGATCCCCTAGCGTCATCGTCGACTCCAGATCCACAATTGAAGAGTGGGGATCGCCGATGATATCTGCCGAGACAATGTGCGGCGGGGCAATGGCCAGGATCCCGCGCATCGGCCCCTCAGCAGCCTCGACAAAAGCTTGGTTAACCGCCTCTTTGGTAATGGGCCGCTCAGTGCGCACCACAAAGTCCACGATCGAGCCGGTTAGGGTGGGCACCCGCAGTGCCAGGCCGTCCATCTTCCCTTTCAGGGCAGGCAAGACCTCGGCAACTGCCGTAGCTGCCCCTGTTGTGGAAGGCACAATCGACACCGCCGCCGAGCGGCCCCGGCGATAGTCCTTGGGATCCGGGCGATCCACAATGGCCTGGGTGGCAGTGTAGGCATGGCACGTGGTGAGAAAGCCCGTCTCGATGCCAAAGCGATCCAGCAAGACCTTGGCCAGCGGCGCCAGACAGTTGGTTGTACAGGAGGCGTTGGAGACGATGTGATGCCGCTCGGGGTCGTACTGGTCGTCGTTGACCCCTATCACCACTGTTAGGTCGGCACCCTTGGCAGGAGCAGAGATGATCACCTTTTTGGCGCCAGCCTCCAGGTGCTTGGCTGCTCCCTCCCGCTTGGTAAACAGGCCAGTGGACTCTATTACCAGTTCGACGCCCAGATCTTTCCAGGGCAGTTGCGCCGGATCCCGTTCTGCCAGAACTCGGATCTTGTGGCTGCCGACGTGCAGGTGGCCATCGGCAACGCTCACCGTCTGGGGCAGGCGGCCGTAGGCAGAGTCAAATTGGAGTAGGTAAGCCAGATTTTCCGGCTCGGTTAGGTCGTTAACCGCTACCACCTCCAGCCCCCGCTCTGGCTGGGAGAGCAGCGCTCGCAAAAACGAGCGGCCAATGCGACCAAATCCATTGATGGCTACCCGTGTGGTCATAGCAATCCTCCAGTAGCAGTCTAGGACGACGGATTGAGGGCTGCAGCGCAGGAGACGCCAGTCCCCTAGAGATAGAGTGACACTCCCAGCCGCCGGAAGGGGAGGCTTAGTATGGCCGGCTTCTTGCAAGGCTCTAAGGCAGGGTTGCAGCAGGAGGCTGACCCGGGAATCTAGGGTCGGACTTCCCTGGCCGGGCGACTAGTTCTTCCCCCCAGACCCTTTGAGACGCAAGTTGATAACCGCGTTGCTTTTGGGTACGTTAGGTGCAAGCGCTCCCGAAACTGGGAACACAAGTCCCGAGTCCCATCTCTATGTGAAGGAAGGAAAGCGGGAGAAGTTATTTCCCAGCCAAAGAGCGGCAACTTTTCCAGAGAGGTTGGCAGCGGCCTTAAGCCTTTAAGCGAAAACAACGGCGAGGGGATCCCACCCATGGAAGCACGCAAACCTCTGAAGAAGTTGGAAAATCAGATGGAGCGGGCTGTTCTGGAGATGGTGAACGAGCTGCTGCTCATGGAAAGCCAGCAGCGCTACTGCTCCTGCGAAAGATTCTGTCACGATGCCGCTGCGCTGGCCCTCAACAACCTCCAGCCCCGCTACACTACTAGTTTTGAAGGCTCTATATACACCCTAGAGGCTATTCAGGCGGATCAGGAGTTGCAGAGGCAAATTCGCCTGGAAGTGACCAAGGCCATGGAGCGGGTGGCGGCCAATCCTCTCTGTCCAGAACCTGACTGTCCCCTGTGGCTGCGCAACGCCAAGACGGTAGAGTTAGAGCTAGCCCACAGCAATCCTGAACAAGAAAGCTGAAGGGATGGACTCCATCGTCTCGTCTGCGCCAGTGGCTTTTCTAGGCCCTGCCGGAACCTATACGGAGTTGGCTGCCCTGCTGGCCTGTCCCGAGCAGCCCCACCTCCACAGCCAGGGATCCCACCCCTTGGTGCCCTACCCCACCATTAGCGCCTGCTTGGAAGCGGTGGCTGCCGGCGAGCAGGCCTGGGCAGTGGTGCCGGTAGAAAACTCCGTCGAGGGCGGCGTCTCGATGACCCTAGATGCCCTCTGGCAACTGGAAGGGCTAAGCATTCGCCAGGCGCTCATCCTGCCAATTCGCCATGCCCTCATCAGCTGTGCCTCCCGGCTAGAGCAGATTGAGCAGGTCTATTCCCACCCGCAAGCTTTGGCCCAATGTCAGGCTTGGCTGCGATCCCACCTGCCGCAGGCCACCTTGATCCCAACCCGCTCCACCACCGAAGAACTGGAGCGGCTGCAAAGCCAGCCCAAAGCTGCTGTCATCGCCTCAGAGCGGGCTGCAGAGCTTTACCAACTGCCGGTCTTGGCCTGCCCAATCAACGACCACCCGGACAATTCCACCCGCTTTTGGGTGGTGGGCCGCTGCGGATCTTCACCGGGGGGATCCCACACTTCCCTGGCCTTTAGCCTGCCCCACAATGTGCCAGGAGCGCTGCTGAAGCCGCTGCAAGTTTTTGCCGAGCGGGGCCTGAACATGTCGCGCATTGAGTCGCGTCCTACCAAGAAATCGGCGGGAACCTACGTCTTCTTTGTCGATCTGGAAAACCCGGTCGGCCAACCCTATCTGCCTGATGAGGTCATTGCGGCCTTGGAGGCCATTGCCGAGATCCTCAAACTTTTCGGCAGCTACCCTGTCCATGACCTCAGCAAGCAGAACTACAGGGATCTGCTTGGCCAAGGCAACCTGATTTATTCGTAGCTTTGCCAGGCCTGCCAAAAAACGTAGAGAGCAATCAAGGCCAGAAAGCTGCGCAACAGTAGCCTGACCACTGCCTCGGGCAATCTGGGCAAGAGGCGGGTGCTGACCTGAACGCCGGCTAATCCCCCCATCCCCAAGATGAGGCCGGGAATCCAGAGCACGTTCTGGCGGAGGGTGCCCTCCCCAAAGCCAAGGGCGTTCGCCATCCAATCGCCCAGGCCAGCATGGCCGAAGGTGGCAGCAGCGGCTGTAATCCCAATCACACCCAAGCTGGTTTGGATGGCCACCTTGAGGGCTTCCCCCAACAGCAGGATCTGCAGCGGTACCAGGATAATGCCACCGCCAATGCCGAAAAGCCCCGCCAACAAGCCGGCAGCGCCTCCGGTCAGGATGCGGGCCAGCCAGGGAGGCATCGGGATCCTAATAGCAGAGCGGTTGCCGAGTTTCCCTACATCGGGGGACTTCGTCCTGCCGGCCGCAGCACCTGGCCTCCCCAACCCTTGGGCGTGGGCGACCGCGGTTTTGCCCAGCTCCACCAGGTAAATGTTCGCTAGCAACAGCACCCCAAAGGCCGCTAGTAACAGATAGCCGGGCAGGTGACTGGCAAGGATTGCCCCCCCTTGGGCTGTGAACAGAGCCGGGATCCCCAGCAGAATTACCCGCTTGGGATCCAGCATTCCCCTGCGCCAGTTTTGGAAGCTGCCTGCTAGGGAGGTGAGGAGAATGGAAAAGTTGCTCGTGGCAACCGCCTGCAGCGGCGGGATCCCCAAGCTGACCTGCAAGGGCACCAGGATCGTGCCGCCGCCGATACCCAAAAGGCCGGCCAAGATCCCTGTTGCCACGCCGCCTATTGCCAAAGCTAGATTTTTTCCTACCAAGGCTTTGGCTCTCCTTACTTCCCCTAGGAAGCTACGGCAAGAAACTGCAGCGAGGCTTGGCTTCGCGCCAGGCACAGCCATCTAGAGCAATCCGCTCCACCTCCGAGGCCAGCTTTAGGGCCTTTAGGGCCTGCTCCCCGCCCACCGAAGGCTGGCTACCGCCCCGCACACAGTTGATGAAATGCTCTAGCTCGGCATGCAGCTTATCAATAGGTTCGATATAAACCTTCTCGATAAGGCCCTCCCGCGGGTAAGGCACTTGGCCGTAGTCGTGGCTACTGCCGCCTCCCTGGCGGTAAATCGAGATCTCGTTGTGGAGAAAATCGGCTTCCACGAGGGCATTTTTGCAGTGGACGGCGATGGTGCGCACCTTGCGGTGGGTAACCTTGCTGGCGGTGAGGGTGGCGATGGCGCCGTTGGCAAAGGTGAGGGTGGCCGTGACGTAGTCGAGATAGCCTAAGTTGGAGGCGCGGTTGCCGCTGGCAGTAATCTGGGTTACAGGGGAAGGGATCAGCTCCAGCAACAGGTCGATGTCGTGGATCATCAGGTCAAACACCACCGACACGTCGCTGGCCCGGTCGGAATAGGGGCTGAGTCGGTGGGCCTCAAAAGCCAGCGGCTCTTCGCGCTGCAAAACTTGCCCCAGCCTTTGAAAGACGGGGCTAAAGCGCTCGATGTGTCCTACCTGCAGAATGCAATTGCAGTCGGCGGCGCGGTTGACCAGGGATTCTGCCTCGGCAATACTGGCGGCAATGGGCTTTTCAATGAGCACGTGTACCCCCGCCTCCAGGCAGGCCATACCCACCTCGTGGTGAAGCACAGTGGGAACGGCGATGGCCACGGCGGCCACGTGGGGCAGCAGCTCCCGGTAGTCTTCGTAGAAGTGGACTCGATAGCGGCTGGCTACATCCAGGCCCCGCTCCACGTTGATGTCGGCCACGCCCACCACTTGCACGTCCTTCATCAGGCTAAAGACGCGAGCATGGTGCTGGCCCATGTTGCCGACCCCGATGACGCCGACAGGAACCGGCTGGCCAGGGTAACGGCGGGGAGAGTTGGCAGGACGCGGGCAGGATCGAGCCATAGGTTACCACTACCTCCACCACAAGCGCTTGACAAACCACACCCCGCCTTCCGGCAAGGAAGCCCAGCTTCTCCTAGACAAACTGCCCAAAGCTTACCATGCCCCCCTCAAATCCAGTTCAAGCCAGGAACAGGCGGCAGGCGTAGGGGTGCTCGCTCGCAGGCCTGGGGGCTAAAGCAGAAGAGCGGTGTCGGGGTGGGGCGGAACCACATGCGCGCATAAAACTGGTCTGGCCTGAGGGGAAGGCCAAACCAAACAGGGAAGAAGAAGAGAAAAGACGCCAAAACCAAGCTCACCGCCATCCAGCTCACCCGCCGCCAGAAGCGACGGTAGTGCCGCCAGCCCAGCAGCACCAGCCAGGCCAGGGCCAGGGTGCTAAACGCCAGAGCGCTCATGTAGTGGTAGATGAAGACGCAGCGGCTGACGAGGAACCAGGGCAGGTAGTTGGCCGCGTAGCCAATTAAGATAAAGGCTTCCAGGCCGTGGAAGCGGCGGATCCCGCGCCAGACCAGCACCAGGATCGAGCCTGTCCCCAGCCACCACAGCCAGGGATTGCCCAGGCCATGGACTGCTCGCCACAGGTTGCCCTGGCTGCTGAAGTAGTAGCCCACCGGGCGGCCCATAATTGGCCAAGACCAGGCCCCTGCCGAGGCCAAGGGGGTGGTCAGCCAAGGGCGCAGCGCCGGGAACCAGGCCACCAGGGAGCGCAAGCTGGTGGAGCAATAGGGGTGGACGGGGGTGTTCTCATCGACCACAAGATCAGCATGCAGGTGCCCGCTGTAAACCGCCTGATTGATGAGCACTAGAGAGCGAAAGTAGTTCTGGATCCCAGTCCAGCTCCAATCCAGCGTCAGCCCCTGCTGCGGGTTGAGCTGCAGGTGTGGGATCCACTGGATGGCATAAAAGGCCAGCGGCGCAAGGCCAAAGCAAAAGGCATAGTGCCACCAGCGCAGGTGGCGGATCTGGCTCAAGATCCCTAGCCTTGGGAGCCACTGCGGGCGCAGCCAGACCACCCCCCAGACCAGGATCCCCAGGAGGGCAAACATGAAAGCAAACCAGAGGCCATTCCACTTTACAGAAGCCGCCGCCCCCAGGAGGATGCCGGAGCCGGTGAGGTGAAGAGTCCGCTGCCAACCGCGGCGTTCCAGCCCGCTTAGGAGCAAAATCAAGGCCGCCAGGCCAAAGGCAACCAAGTACACGTTAATCAGGCCAAAGCGGGACTCCACCAGAAACACCCCGTCCGTGAGCAGCAGAGCCCCACTTAGGAGCGCAAAGCCCACGTGGTAGGTGAGGCGATAGGCCAAGCCAGCCAGCAAAAGCGGAATCAAGGACCCGCACAAGGCGGTAGCTAGGCGAAAGCCCCACTCGTTGCGGCCAAAGAGTTGGATGCTGAGAGCGATGAAGTACTTCCCCAGGGGCGGATGTACGTCGTAGAAGGGCTTCCCGTCGAGGTAATTCTGGGCAAACTGAGGGAAATACACCTCGTCGAACACCGGCGCCGGCAACTCGGCCAGTCGCCATAGGCGCAGCCCCAGGCTCATCAGAAAGATCCCAAGCGCTCCCCCCAGCAGCCAGCGGCGCTCTCCTGCGGACCCAATTGCAGCCAGAGCGGCAGTTGCTGCCTCTGGGGGCAAGTTGCCAGTGGCTACCCCTTCAGGGTCAGAGGCAGCAAGGAGGGGCTTATCCCCTTCCGGCCTTGCGGGTTGGTGGGGTGAAGCCATGGGCAGGAGACGTCAGCAGGGATCCTCAGTGCTACTTTAACCTGCCGCCGTTGCTAGGCCAGCCCCCAGTTAAAGCCCCTAGGAGGGGGGAATGACCAGCTCCACGGCCGTATCCAGGCGCGAAGGTGGCACTGGGGCCTCGCCTGGGGTCAGCTCTAGGTAAGAAGCCAGCGGGTGGTTCTTTTTCCAGCGGGATCCAATTTCGGCGGCCATTTGCGTGACCTGGATTTGGTAGAGCTGGGCCAGGTCGTCGGCGTTGAGGTTGCCCCGTTCCACCTGGTTGCGGCTAGCCTCCGCCAGAACCTCCGCCACAAGGTTGCCCTGCTCGTCAAATCTCCACAGCTCCAGGCGGCTGCGGGAGCGCAGGCTTACCTCAGTGGGCGAAGTCGGGCGGGTGAGGACATCGACGCGGGCGATGACAATGGCCTCCAGGCCTAGGTAGTCGAAAAACCGGCTCACCGCTTCTGGCTTGCAGCGATCCCACTCAAACAGCTCGTAGATGGGCCAGCCCACCTGCCGCAGGATCGGCTGCAGGCGGCGGTTGTCCAGGGGCACCACCTTCTCGGTGTTGGGGATCAGGCCCAGGCGCACCACCTCTATGGCCAGGCGCTGGCTCAAAAGCCGGGTATGGTCCAGCCCTCCCACCCCCAAAATGCCAAGGCGACGCCGCGGCTGGGGCCGGAGGGGCACCTGCAAAACCACCTCCACAGGGGTGGTCAGGCCTGCCTGCAGCAGGATCTCCTGCTCTGCCTTTTCGTAATCGGGGTGCCACACCGTCAGCAGCCGGCGCCCAGCCGGGGCTTGGTTGAGCTCGAAGGCGCCCTGCTCGTCCGTTTGGATGGGCTGAGCGAGGTTCTCCAAGCCCTCTAAGTGCACCTGCGCCCCGGCCACCGGCTGCCCCAGGCTGTTGCTCACCTGCCCCACCAGACGCGCCTGGGATTCCGCCTGATCCCGGTGGGGAAACAACGCCGTCAGAGGGAGAGGGGGGGTGGCCAGAGCCTGGGCCGAGACTTCCGCAGCCAGGGCTAGCCAACTGCCAAGCGCCAGGCCGCCCCGGCCAATCCTGCGCTGCAGCGAGAAAAGGAAAACGAGAACAGCCATGACGACGTCCGCCAATTGCAGGGGGTTCTCCACAGGCAAGCTCCTCACTGAAGGAGGCGGCGCGGCAGCCCCCAGATTTAGCCGTGGGGTAGTTTACCCAGCAAAGGGGTTATTGGCCTGCCATTGCTGGATAAAGAGGGGCACCATGTTGCGCACCTGCAGCCGAAACAGGCCCGCCGCTGCATCTTCAAACAGCGGCTCCCCGCCCACGTCATCCCGCCCATAGGCCTCGTAGTAGCGAGCCCGATCCCCTGGCCGATCCTTCTGCAAGTCCACCACCACCACTACGCCACGGCTGCGCAGCTGGTTGGGGGTAAAGTTGGGGATCTCCACCGGGATTGCCGGCGCCAGCAAGCGCAGGGCCATATTCAGCAGCGGGCTGCCCTGGCGGTTGTAATCCCGCGAGATTTGCAGGTGGGTTAGGAGAATGTAGCGCAAGCCGAGGGCGTCGCCGATGGCCTTCAGCTTGGCCAAGTCGGCGGTGTAGCGCTCATCCCGATCCAACAAGGTTAGGCCCTGGACAAGCGGCAGAAGCGGCTCAAAGCGGGGATCTGGCCCTAGCGGTCCCTTTAGGAGGATCACGGGCCGCTGTGGCTGCAGCTCCTGAAGGGCAACGCTGAGGTGCCGGGCCAGCTCATCCGAGTAAACCGGCTCATCCGGCAACAGGCCAATGCCCTCCGGCTGGTGGGCCGGCTGCCCTGGCGGCAGGCGAATGTTTTGGGTGGACACAAAACCAGCCCGCACCTCCACCTGGGTGCTAGTGGGGGGAAACCCCGGCACCTCCACATCCACCAGGTACAGCCCCGCCGGCAGCTCTGGCAAGACATAGGTGCCGTCGGCGGCAATGGGAACCGTCTGCGGGGGTTGGGTGGCGGTGGCAGCAAGGCGGACAACCCCAGTCTGGACAGGCTGGCCGGCAATATCCAGCACCCGTCCCGTCACCACACCGCGCTGGCCTGCAGAGGGAAGCTCCTCCTGGCGGGCCTCCGTCTTGCTCTTGCCCACTTGCGCTTCTAGACGGCGCAGAGCTGGGATCCCTGCCGCCACCACCCACAGATCCCCATCGCCCAGCATCGCCAAGCCTGTCGGCTGTCCCTCCAGCCGTAGGGAGGTAACCAGTCGCCCCGCCTCTAGATCCACAATTTGCAGGCGGTCGCTGCTGCGGGCACTCACGTAGGCCCAGCGCCCATCGGGGGAAAGGGCCAGCCGCGTCGGCCGCCAATCTAGGCCAACTCGCTGCAGGAGCTTGCCGCTGCGGCTTAGATCCAGCACGGTCAGCTCTTGGCTACCCGAGTTGAGCACCACCAGGCGTTGCCGCTGGGCATCCAACGCCATTGCCTCTGGAGTATGGCCGCCGCGCCAGCGGGCCAGCAGCTCGCCATTGTCGGGGTTGACCACCAGCACACTGAGGGGATCCCCGCCACCCAGGCCCACAAATAGCACTCCCTGCCGGGCGTCATAGGCCAAAGCCAAAGGAGGGCCGGGCAGCGGCAAGTGGCGAGCCTGAGGCTGCTCCGCTTCCCCCCAATGGATCACCGCCAAGCTTTGGGCGGCGGGCAGGGAGGCAAAAACCCGTCCCCTGGCAGGATCCACAGCCATATCCAAGACTCCTGCCGGCAGTTCATAAGTCCGGAGCAGCTCCCCAGTTGGCAGATCGAGGGCCACCACCCCAGGAGCCTCGAGGCCAGAGGCATAGACCACTTGCCGGGCCGCATCCACCCGCACCACGCTGGGGGCAAAACCCACCGCCACTTGCCACAGGGGATCCCCGCTCGACCCATCCAGCAGCATTACCGCCTGGGCTTCCAGCAGCCCCACCGCCAGCCACCCCCGCTCCGGCACGCCGTCAATGCGATCCGCCGAGCTGGGCAGGGGTAACAACTTCTCCACCGTCAGGGGCCCGGCAGCGTCTTGAGAGGCCACCGGCATTTCCTGGGCCCAAACTGCAGATCCCAGGCCCAGCAGGCCGCCCACCACAACCAGCCACTGCCAGCGCATTTGATCCCCAGCCCTGCTCTGCTCCTTTGCCCAACCAGCATAGCCAACCCACCGAGAAAGCCCAAACAATTTTTGACAGCTTGTCCCGGTGACCGTAGAATGGATATTCGCTGGTTTTGGCAGGATAGCCATGAAGGTGCGGCCCTCCGTCCGACGAATCTGCGAAAAGTGCCGAGTCATTCGCCGCCGTGGCCGGGTGATGGTCATTTGTCCTGCCAACCCAAAGCACAAACAGCGGCAAGGGTAAAAGTAGGGGACGGAGGAGTGAGGCAGCGCTAGAGACAAGGGGCAGTTGGTGCAGCCTAAGCCATGCCTTTGGCAAGACGCTTCCCGACTGCAACAACTCAACTTTAGGAAGCCAGTTTACTTGAGTTTGTTGGAAAGGTACCCCTAACCATGGCACGAATTGCGGGCGTTGACATCCCCCGAGACAAGCGAATTGAGATTGCCCTCACCTACATCTACGGCATTGGGCTAACTCGCTCCCGCCAAATTCTGGCCAAGACGGGCATCAACCCCGATACCCGCACCCGCGACCTCACCGACGCGGAGATAGCCGCCCTAAGGGCTGTGGTGGAAAACGAGTACCAGGTGGAGGGGGATCTGCGCCGTCAGGAGGCGATGAACATCAAGCGCCTCATTGACATCGGCACCTACCGAGGTCGGCGTCACCGCCTGCGGTTGCCTGTGCGCGGCCAGCGCACCCGCACCAACGCCCGCACCCGCAAAGGAGTTAGGAAAACGGTAGCTGGCAAGAAGAAACCGCCAGCCAAGAAGTAAGTCCTGTTTCCCCCAATCTCCGTACACCTTAAAGTCAAGGACGCAGAGGTCATGGCTCAGCAGCAACGGCGCGGACGCAAGGTCAAGAAAAATATCCCCAACGGCGTGGCCTACATCCAGTCCACCTTTAACAACACCATCGTCACCATTACCGATCCCAACGGCAACGTTGTGTGTTGGGCTTCGGCAGGTTCCACCGGATTCAAGGGTGCCAAGAAGGGTACTCCCTTTGCCGCCCAGGTGGCAGCAGAGAGCGCAGCGCGACAAGCCATGGAGAACGGCATGCGGCAGATTGAGGTCATGGTCAGCGGTCCCGGAGCCGGTCGAGAGACAGCCATTCGAGCTCTCCAGGCGGCAGGCCTAGAAATCACCCTCATTCGCGACATCACTCCCATTCCCCACAACGGCTGCCGGCCTCCCAAGCGGCGGCGCGTCTAGGATCCCGACTTTTAGGGAAGCCAAGAGCTTGTTTTTAGAATCCTAGCCCCCAGCACCAGAGGGGGACTACCTTCTCCAACGCATAGCCAGCCAGACAGACAGGGCTACGCCATGATGCCAACCAGCCGAACCCTCCACCATTCAACCAGCAAAGCAGCGGCCAGTGCTGCTCCCTATCAAACTGAGTGCCTCGAATCCCATCAGGAAGCCAATGGTGTTTACTACGGCAAATTTGCCCTAGGGCCGCTGGAGCGCGGTCAGGGGATCACGGTAGGCAACGCCTTGCGCCGGGTGCTGCTTTCCAACCTCGAAGGCACGGCAGTGACGGCCGTACGCATTGCCGGGGTAAGCCACGAGTTTTCCACCGTGCCCGGGGTGCGGGAAGACGTGATGGAGATCCTGCTCAACATGAAGGAGCTGGTTCTGCGCTCCAGCTCCCCTGAGCCGCGGGTGGGCCGCCTAGTAGCGCAGGGGCCGGGGGAAGTGACCGCTGAAAAGCTGCAGCTGCCCAGCGGCGTAGAGGTGATCAACCCCCGTCACCACATTGCCACGCTGGCGGAGGGAGCCATCCTGGAGATGGAGTTCATGATTGGCCGTGGACGGGGCTATCGCGCCGTCGATTACGCCGACAGCAAATCCATGGCCATTGACTTTCTCCAAATTGACTCCGTCTTCATGCCGGTGCGCAAGGTCAACTACACCGTCGAGCCAGCCCGGGTGGGGCAGTCTTTGGAAAAAGATCGCCTAGTTCTGGAGATCTGGACCAACGGCAGCCTTACTCCCCAGGAAGCGCTTAGCCAAGCAGCTCGCATTTTGGTAGGTCTGTTCTCGCCGCTGCAGGAGGTTAGCTTTGACACCCCAGCAGCCCCCCAGCCAGCAGAGGACACCCAGAAAAACCAAATCCCCATCGAGGAGCTGCAGCTCTCGGTGCGGGCCTACAACTGCCTCAAGCGAGCCCAGATCCACACCCTGGCGGATCTGCTGCTCCATACCGAGGAAGATTTGCTGGAGATCAAAAACTTTGGCCAGAAATCCGCCGAAGAGGTGGTGCAAGCTTTGAAAAATCGCTTTGGCCTGACGCTGCCCCGCGAAAGGAGCAGGACCTAGCCTGCCCAGGGTGGGGCTCAAAACCCCAAGCTGCCTGAAACTCGAGGACAAAAAGCAGAGGCTACCATGCGTCACCGCCGTCGTACCCCTCACCTCAACAAGCCTGCTGACCAACGCAAGGCTCTGCTGCGGGCCCTGACCACGGCTTTGCTACGGGAAGGGCGAATTGTTACCACCAAAGCCCGCGCCAAAGCCGTTCGGGCCACAGCCGAGAAGATGATTACCCTAGCCAAGGACGGCTCCCTGGCAGCGCGGCGGCAGGCCCTGGCCTACATCTACGACAAGGATCTGGTGCGCTCCTTGTTTGAGCAGGCGCCCGAGCGCTATCGAGATCGAGCGGGAGGCTACACCCGCATCTTGCGCACCGTGCGCCGGCGGGGCGATGGGGCAGAAATGGCCGTCATCGAGTTGGTGTAGGCTTCATGCAAAGCCGTCGCATTGCCCTAAAGATTCAGTACCTGGGCAGGGACTTTCGCGGCTGGCAACGGCAGGCGGGCCACCGCACCGTACAAGGGGTACTAGAGGAGGCCATTGCCTCGCGGGCCGGGCACCCCGTTACCCTCTACGGAGCAGGGCGCACCGACACCGGGGTACATGCGGCTGGCCAAGTAGCTCACTTCGACACCACCTGCGGCATTCCGCCCACGGAGTGGGCACGGGTGCTCAACGACTGCCTACCGGAAGATATAGTGGTACTGGCTTCAGCGCCTGTGGCCGAGGACTGGCATGCCCGCTTTTCCGCCAGGTGGCGCCGCTACCGCTACCTCATTCTCAATCGCGAGCGCCCAGATGTGTTCTGGCGGCCCTTTAGCTGGCAAGTGCGCTGGCCTTTGCAGGTGGAGCCAATGGCCGAGGCGCTGCGCTCCCTTTTGGGGGAGCACAACCTGGAAGCCTTCCGCCGGCGGGGATCCGATCGACCGCACTCGTGGGTGCGGGTGGAGGAGGTGCTCTGCCAACGAGTAGGGGATCTCATCAGCATCGAAGTGCAGGCCAGCGGCTTCCTCTACCGGATGATGCGGCTGCTGGTGGGGTCTCTCGAGGTGGTGGGCCGGGGCGAGCTCAGCCCCCAGCAATTTGTCCACCTCTGGCAACACAACGACTGGAGCCAGATGCGCACCCGCTACAGCGCCCCTCCACAGGGCCTGTGCCTGTTGGATGTGGGCTATGCTAGGGATCCCTTTGGCCAACGCTTTCCTCCCTCCTTGCCCTTCTGGGGATCCCTTTCTTGGCCGGCAGGTGTTCTTTCTCTTGTCCCTTCTCTCTCCTAGCTGCCATGAACAAGACTCCCCTTCCTACCCCTTCCACCTTAGCCCCGCGCTGGTACGTGATCGATGCGGCTGGCCAGCGCCTTGGCCGCCTAGCGGTAGTGGTGGCCAACCTCTTGCGCGGCAAGCACAAGCCCAACTTCACCCCCCACCTGGATACGGGGGACTACGTGATCGTCATCAACGCTGAGAAAGTGGTGGTTACCGGCAAAAAGCGCACCCAAAAGCTCTACCGCCGCCACTCTGGCCGTCCCGGCGGGATGAAGGTGGAGACCTTTGCCCAACTGCAAGCCCGCCTGCCAGAGCGGGTGATTGAGAAAGCGGTGAAGGGGATGTTGCCCCACACCCGCCTAGGGCGGCGGCAATTGACCAAGCTGAAAGTGTACGCCGGCCCCCACCACCCCCACCAGGCCCAGCAGCCACAGGTCTATCCCATCCACACGATCCCAGGAGCCCAAGCATGACCCAGACAGCCAGCAACCCGCGAGCCGTCTACTGGGGAACTGGGCGCCGCAAAACTGCCATTGCCCGCGTGCGCCTGGTTCCTGGCACGGGCAAGATCATCATCAACGACCGGCCTGGCGAGGAGTACTTGCAGTACCAGGCAGCGTTCCTGGCCAGCGTCAAAGCGCCGCTGGAGCTCCTTGGCCTAGAGGACTCCTACGACATCTTGGTGCGAGCCCATGGGGGCGGCCTCCACGGCCAGGCCGATGCCATCAAGCTGGGGGTAGCCCGCGCCCTCTGCCAGCTGGATCCCTCCAACCGCGGCCCCCTCAAGGCCGAGGGCTACCTAACTCGCGATCCCCGCGCTGTGGAGCGCAAGAAGTACGGCTTGCGCAAAGCCCGCAAGGCTACTCAGTACTCGAAGCGGTAAGGGCCGGCATTGCCGCGGTAGGTATTGGGTTGATAGACATTTATTACAGGCTTATACCCACCCAGGGAGGAGGCCCTCATGCCCAAGAAAGGCATTCACCCCCAGTGGTACCCCGAGGCCAAAGTCATCTGCAACGGCGAGGTGGTCATGACGGTGGGATCCACCAAGCCAGAGCTCAGGGTTGAAGTCTGGTCTGGCAACCACCCCTTCTTCACCGGCACCCAAAAGATCATCGACACCGAAGGGCGAGTGGAGAAGTTCATGCGCAAGTACGGCATGAGCAGTGGCAAGAAAGCCCAGTAGAGCTTTCCCTTGCCTTGCTCAGGACGGCTTGGGTTTCTTGCTGACTTAGACCTATGGCTTCTGCTCAACTCATCGAGCAGCTCAAAAACGTCGAAGCTACCTTCCAGGAGCTGACGGTGCGCCTGGCGGATCCCGAGGTGGCGACAGACCCTGCGGAGCTGCAGCGAATCGCCAAGGCCCGCTCCTCCCTGGAAGCAACGGTGCAGGCCTTCCATGACTGGCAAAAGCTAACTCGCGACCTCAAGCAGACGGAGGAGCTTTTGCGCGAGGCGGCCTCTGACCCGGAGCTGGAGGCAATGGTAAGGGCAGAGCTGGAGCAGCTGCGCGCCCGTCAGGAGCAACTGGAGGAAAAGCTTACCCTGCTGCTGCTGCCCCGGGATCCCAACGACGAAAAGAACATCATGTTGGAGATCCGCGCTGGCACTGGGGGAGAGGAAGCAGCCCTGTGGGCAGCTGATCTAGCCCGCATGTACACCCGCTACGCCGAGAAGATGGGCTGGTCAGTGCGCTTGGTCAGCCTCTCCGAGGGCGACATGGGCGGCTATAAAGAGGCCATCCTGGAAATCCGTGGCGATCAAGTCTATAGCAAGCTCAAGTTCGAGGCCGGTGTGCACCGGGTCCAGCGGGTACCCATCACGGAAGCCCAGGGGCGCATCCACACTTCGACGGCCACGGTAGCGGTAATGCCAGAAGCGGACGAGGTGGAGGTGGTCATCGATCCCAAAGATATCGAGATTAGGACAGCGCGTTCCGGCGGGGCAGGGGGACAAAACGTGAACAAGGTGGAAACGGCGGTGGATCTCTTCCACAAGCCCACTGGGATCCGGGTCTTCTGCACCGAGGAGCGCTCTCAGCTACAAAACCGGCAGCGGGCCATGCAGATTTTGCGGGCCAAGCTCTACGAGATGAAGCTGCGCGAGCAGCAGGCCTCCATTAGCTCCGCCCGCCGCATGCAGGTAGGAACAGGAGCCCGTTCAGAAAAAATTCGCACCTACAACTACAAGGACAATCGGGTTACCGACCACCGCCTCAACCAGAACTTCCCGCTCGAGCCAATTTTGGAAGGGGAGCTGGACGAGTTAATCCAAGCTTGTATTGGCCTATACCAAAAGGAGCTGTTGGCGGAGCTCTCTTGAGGAGGGCTGGGTTCTTTCTGGCGGTAGAATGAATACCTGCGTCAGTGACCCAAGGAATCCTCATGCTGGCTGAGTACCGCCAACACGCTGCCGCCCGTGCGGCGCAAGGGATCCCGCCACTGCCCTTGAATGCCGCCCAGACCAGCCAGGTGTGCGAGCTGCTTAAGGATCCCCCGCCTGGAGAGGAGGCTTTTCTGTTGCACCTCCTCACGGAGCGCGTCCCGCCGGGGGTGGACGAGGCAGCCTATGTGAAGGCCGGCTTTTTGGCCGCTGTGGCCAAGGAGGAGGTGCGCTCCCCCCTCATTCCTCCCTTGCGGGCAGTGGAGCTCCTGGGCACGATGTTGGGGGGCTACAACGTCCAGGTACTGCTGGAGCTGCTGCAGGATAGGCGGCAGGAGATCGCGGCGGCGGCGGCCCGCGCCCTCAGCCACACGCTGCTGGTCTTCGATGCCTTTCACGACGTACTGGAGCTGAGCCAGGCCGGCAACGTCTATGCGCGGCAGGTGCTGGAATCCTGGGCCGCTGGGGAGTGGTTTACTGCCAAGCCGCCTCTAGCTGAGGCCATCACCGTCACGGTGTTCAAGGTTGCCGGCGAAATCAACACCGACGACCTCTCCCCTGCCGCCCACGCCACCACCCGCCCAGACATCCCCCTTCACGCCCAGAGCATGCTGGAGTCGCGGGCACCGGGGGCCATAGCTGCCATTGCTGAGCTCAAGCGCCGCGGCCATCCGGTGGCCTTTGTGGGGGATGTGGTGGGCACGGGATCCTCCCGCAAGTCCGCCCTCAATTCCCTCCTTTGGCACATTGGCCACGACATTCCCTATGTGCCCAACAAGCGGGCCGGGGGCGTTATCCTGGGGGGCACGATTGCACCGATTTTCTTCAACACCGCCGAGGATGCGGGCGCTCTGCCCATCCAGTGCGATGTCTCCCCATTGGAGACGGGCATGGTGGTCACGATCTATCCCTACGAGGGCGTGATCCGCTCCCAGACGGGCGAAATTCTCGCCAGCTTTTCCCTGCGTCCTGTCACCTTGCCGGACGAGGTGCGGGCCGGGGGCCGCATCCCCCTTTTGATTGGCCGGGCCCTCACCGACAAAACCCGCCAGGCCCTGGGGCTGGATCCTTCTCCTCTCTTTATCCGCCCCACCCCGCCCCCCGACACGGGCAAAGGCTATACCCTGGCCCAGAAAATCGTGGGCAAAGCCTGTGGGCTACCAGGGGTGCGCCCTGGCACGAGTTGCGAGCCCCTGATGACCACCGTGGGATCCCAGGACACCACTGGCCCCATGACCCGCGACGAGCTCAAGGAGCTGGCCTGTCTGGGCTTTAGCGCTGACCTGGTGCTGCAGAGCTTCTGCCACACCGCCGCCTATCCCAAGCCGGTGGACATCCAAATCCACAAAGAGCTGCCCGACTTCTTTGCCTCGCGGGGAGGGGTTGTCCTGCGGCCGGGCGATGGCATCATCCACTCCTGGCTCAACCGCATGCTCCTGCCCGATACCGTCGGCACGGGGGGCGACTCCCACACCCGCTTTCCTCTGGGCATCTCCTTCCCCGCTGGATCGGGTCTGGTGGCCTTTGCCGCGGCCATGGGGGTGATGCCCCTCAACATGCCGGAGTCGGTGCTGGTGCGCTTTAAGGGGGAATTGCAGCCTGGGATTACTCTGCGGGACCTTGTTCACGCCATTCCCTACGTGGCCATCCAGCGGGGGCTGCTTACCGTCGAGAAGCAGGGCAAGAAAAACGTCTTCGCTGGGCGAATTATGGAAATCGAGGGCCTGCCCAATCTGAAGGTGGAGCAAGCCTTCGAGTTTACCGACGCCTCGGCGGAACGCAACTGCGCCGCCTGCACCATTAAGCTAAGCGTTGAGAGCGTTGCCGAGTACCTGCGCTCCAACGTGGTGCTGCTGAAAAACATGATTGCCCGCGGCTATCAGGACGCCCGCACCCTGCTGCGGCGCATTGCCAAGATGGAGGCCTGGCTGGCCAACCCCACCCTGCTGGAAGCGGATCCCGACGCCGAATACGCCGCTGTCATTGAGATTGATCTCAACACCATCACCGAGCCAATTGTCTGCGCCCCCAACGATCCCGATAAAGTAATGACCCTGAGCGAAGTCCACGCCCAGCACGCAGCCGGCAACCCCGATACGCCCATCCACATTGACGAGGTGTTCATTGGCTCCTGCATGACCAACATTGGCCACTACCGCGCCGCTGCCAAGATCTTGGAAGGCCAGGGGCGGGTTAAGGTGCGCCAACTGTGGATCTGTCCCCCCACGCGCATGGACGAGGCGCAACTGCGCGCTGAAGGGGTGTACAGCATCTTTGCCGCTGCTGGAGCGAGAACAGAGATGCCTGGCTGCAGCCTGTGCATGGGCAACCAAGCTCGCGTGGCCGATGGAGCCACCGTCATGTCCACCTCCACCCGCAACTTTGACAACCGCATGGGCAAAGGCGCACGGGTCTACCTGGGATCCGCCGAGCTGGCTGCTGTCTGCGCCCTCTTGGGGCGGATCCCAACGGTGGAGGAATACCGGCAGATCGTTGCCACCAAGATCCAGCCCTTTGCCGGCGAAGTGTACCGCTACCTCAACTTCCACGAGATCCCTGGCTTTGAGGACGAGGGACGGGTCATCCCCAGAGAGCAAATGCCCAAGCTGGAAGAGGCGGTGGGGATCCAGTCTTGAGCAGAGGGGCAAAGGCGTCGAGCCTGCTACCATGGCAGGATGGTGGCGCTTACCTGGGAGCAAACCCAATGACCCTTAGTCAAAGAATCCTCCGCCGCATCCACCGCGCCCTGGCCCCTATCGTGGCCTTGCCCTTGCTGGTGACGGTGGTAACGGGATCCCTCTATCAAATGGCCCGCCTCACCGGAAACTTCGACTACTCCTGGCTCATCCAAATCCACAAAGGGCAGTGGGGCCCCCTCGATCTGCAGGGGGTTTACCCGTTCTTAAACGGACTGGGTCTGTTGGTTATGGTAGCTACTGGCCTGAGCCTGTGGTTGCAAACAAGCTCCCACCGCCCCTATCGGCGTTCAGAGCCCTAAGGGCTTTTGCTTGCTTTTCGTAGGGGAAATACCCCAACAGATGTCTAGAAAACTCTACACCTTGATTGGGCCAGACGGCTTAAGCTGATGTACGGAGGCTATGCTAAAGTCTCCGAGGCAAAGCTTAAAGAAAATCAACAGGAGGTGGGTGGATATGGCCCTTGTTCGCTGGGATCCCTTTCGGGAAATTGACGAAATTCAACGGGAAATGAACCGGATGTTTGACCGGCTGATGGCTCGCCCCGCCGAGACCGATGCCTATACTTTTGTGCCGGCGGTGGAAATGCACGATGATCCGGAAACCATTACCCTGAAACTGGAGCTGCCCGGCTTGAACCCCAACGATCTGGACATCCAGGCGACGGCAGAAGCGGTCTCCATCAGCGGCGAGCGGCGCTTTGAGAAACGCTCCGAGGACAGAGGCGTAACCCGCAGCGAGTTCCGCTACGGGCGCTTCCAACGGGTGATCCCGCTGCCCAGCCGGATCAAGCACGACCAGGTGAAGGCGGAATACAAAAACGGGATCCTCACCCTCACCTTGCCGAAGGCCGACTCTGAAAAAGCCCAAGTGGTCAAGGTGAGTGTTGTCTCCTAAGGCGGGGAGCTAAGGCTGCCCTAAGGTTATCCGCTAAAGGCAGGTGGTATGCCTGCCCTTTTTTGCGTTGAACAAAGATTCCCCAGCGACTGCCTAGCAGAAGCAAGCTATAGCCGTAGGGGAGTATGTCAACGCAGCGGAGAATTCAGGAGGATGACCAGGCGTTCTTCCAAAAACTTCAGGTTGGCCAACACTTGACTAAACGCTTCTTCCTGGGTCCAGTCCATGATCTCCATGGTTTTGTGAACCAGCGATTGCACCGGCACCGGCAAAGGGCCGAAGACATCCACCAGCCAGCGCACCGAGAAAGGATCGATGGTAATGTTCCCCTCAGCTCCCGGCCAGCCGTTGATGTTGACAGGGCCGTTGTCGCGAATGGCGTTGAGAAAAGCCTGCTTGGCATCCAACCTCACCAAAAGGGGGTGGGCTTGTACGGTGCCGTTCCACCATTCGTCGCTTGTAAACGGCTCGGGCTTGGGAATGCCGGGGTGCCCGCACCAAAAATCAATCAAGCGGGTCATGTTGGGGAAAATCAGCTCGATGAAGTGAAGTTTTTGCTCCTCGCTTAACTTATTGAGTTGCCGCATCGAGTAGGGCACTGGCTTAGTCAAGACCCTCTCCAGCTTCCACTGCTGCCAATTCACCATGCTGATAAACTCAAGACCGGCCTGCCTCAACATCTCAAACACTTGGGGCACCGTAAAGCCCTTGTCGCTGCGCAGCAGGAAATTGGCCAGGATACCCGCTGTGGTTTTGATGGCATCTCCTTGCCAGTGGCTTTTGACAAAGCTGGCGTCTGTGAGCGCTTCCATCACCTCCCGCAGCAGGGGCACCGCTTTAGCTGCCGGCTCATCCATCACCCCCAGCAGCTCCATGGCCTCCTGCATGTTGAAGATAAACTGACGCTGGTAAAGGCTGTGAACATTGGTGCGGATGATCCCATCGGGCTTGAGCACCTGCCGCATGCCTTTCAAACCGGCAACTGGGTCGTCCAGGAGGTAGAGAACGTCGTTGCAGGCAATAAAATCAAACTCCTCCCCCAGCGCGCTCATGTCGGTAATGTCCATAACGTAAAAGCGGGCGTTCTCGATCTTGTGGAACTTGAAACGCTGCTCCGCTATCTTGATAGACTCTGGGGAAATATCTACTCCCACATAGCGGGCGCCGGGGTTGGCTGTTGCCACAACTAAGGTTTCCCAACCGGAGCCGCAGCCGGCATTGAGGATCACCTTGCCTTCCGGGGATACCACCTTGCGATCCCTTAGGTACCTGGCCGTCGTGATGCTGTTGGCAAACAAAGCCAAGTTGTCGGTAACCGTCTGCTCAATTGGCACATTTGGGTAGGGAAACTCGTCAAACTGCGCCTGGACGGGGTTAGACACAGCGGTCTTTTCCATGGTGATCTCCCTGCTTTTAGGTATCCCAACACTCTTAGCACGTACCCTATCGTACTGCACAGCAAGCAAAAGACTGAGGCAAATCCAGAAAAGCCTGAGGATGGTATAGTGGTGGGGTGTTTTGTAACTACCTAACCTAGAATTCAGGGGAGTCGGGAAGAGGGATCCTTCGATGAGCCCCCGCAAGCGGCTGTTTTGGTTAATGGCAACTTTTCTCCTTGGAATTCTGGCTGCTTGTGGGCTAGCTAGCGGGCCCAGCCTCCTCAGTCGCCCAGAGACTTCATCGCCCGCCCCAGAAGGAGGCGTTGCTGCCTACTACGACGGCAACCCGCAATCGGTAACCATCCGCGATGCCGCCATTGCCTTTGCCATAGCCAACGGGATTACCCAGCCCAGCCAGATTGTCAGCTTTGTCAACAACGTCTTGAGGCTACAGCCCCCCCTCACTTTGGCTGAGGTGACCACGGCCGACCCCAATCCGGTGGCCATCTCCGATTTCGATGGGGATGGCACGCCAGGCACCATTCGGGATGCGGCTATTTTGTTTGCCGTTGCCACCTTGCAGAGCCGCGACGCCAACCGCATCAACACCTTTGTCAACACCGTTTTGCGGCTGCAACCTCCCCTCAACCTGACGCCTGAACAGGCAGCCAGACTGCCAGGGCCAGGATTTGTTCCCCCCACAAGTCCTCCAACGGCCTCCCCTTCGCCGACACCACCCCCCCCACCGGAAGATCCATCGACACCAACGCCAACGCCCTCACCTCCTCCACCAACGCCAACCCCCTCGCCATCTCCGTCTCCTGGTGGGTTTAACATCGAGATTGAGTTTATCGACAACAGCCTCAGCCCCTCCCAGCGAGAGGTTGTGCTTCGGGCAGCCCGGCGCTGGGAGCAGATCATCACCGGGGATCTGCCTGATGTAACCGTAACTCTGCAGGCTGGCTTCTGCGGAGCTGGTTTCCCCCCGACTCCCCTGGTCAATCGTCCTGTGGATGATCTCTTGGTTCAAGTAACCGGCGCCCGGCTCCTCTCCAGCCCCCCTGAGAGTGATGGTCCGGGTAAGGCTGTGGGTCAAGCGGGCCCCTGTGGCCCCCTTCGGCCCGGGATCCGCATCATCCCCTATGCCAGGATTGGGATCGACCCAGCGGATTTGAATCGGCTAGAGGAGCAGGGATCCCTCTTTGACGTTGTCCTGCACGAGCTGGGCCATGCTCTGGGGTTCGGCACCGTCCCCAACTGGAGTCCTTTTCTCCTCAACAGCGGCACCTCCAACCCGCGCTTTGCCGGCCGGCAGGCCACTGCTGAGTACAACAGCCTGGGCGGATCGGGGAATGTGCCGGTGCAGGTTGAGCCACCTCCCGAAGGTCACTGGCGGCGAACCCTAGGGTTGGAGCTGATGACGCCGGTGCTGCCACCGCCACCTGCACGCCCTGCTCTTAGTCGTATTACGGCTGCAGCCATGCA
>NZ_JANSHU010000016.1:0-57288 GCF_047461755.1 Synechococcus sp. R65.1
AGGGATCCCAACCAGCTTTGTTGGAGCGCTTTCTGGGCGGGAGTGAGCTCAGGCAAGGCCTCCAGGGTGTACACATCCGGGCGGGGCGGATCCAAGGGGATCCAGAAGTGCTTTAACTGATTGCCTTGGAAGACGCTAAGACAAATGGTTTGGTGGGGCTGATAGGCTGCCAGGCGCTCCGGCAAGGTGGCGGCGCTTACCCGGAGGCCATCCAAAGCCACCAGCTCGTCGCCAGCCCAGATGCCTGCTTTTTGAGCCGGGGAGCCCATCTCGACGGCGCTGATGCGGTTGCCCTCGCCGTTGAAGTTCAAGCCCAGGTAGGGAGGAGGGTTGGGGCGGCTAAAGTGGGCCTTGAGGGTGAGGCCAAACGGATGGAGGTAGGTGTCGTAGTCCAGTTCTTCCGTGCCTTCCACGTAGGCGGCAAAAAAGCGCCCAAGGTCGACACCGGCTGCTCGCTCAAAGGCCTCCCGCAAGTCCTGGTAAGTATAGCCTTTCTCAAACCGGCCAAAGCGCTGCCACAGATCCCGCAGGGCCGTGTCCAGGGATCCCCGTCCCCCTGAAAGGTGGCGAATGTGCAGATCTAGCAGCCAGCAGACTAAAGCGCCCTTGAGGTAATAGGAAACCTGGCTGTTGAGGCTATTTTCGTGGGGGCGGTAGAGCTTGATCCAAGCATCGAAACTGGCCTCCTGCAGCGATTGTACGACTCGACCTGGCGTGCGCTGTAGCCGGCTAATTTGCTCAGATAGGATCTGCAAAAACTCTTTGGCACTGAGGATCCCTGCTCGCAGCAAGATAACATTTTCGTAGTAGCTGGTTGCCCCCTCGCAAAACCACAGACAGTCCACGTAGTTTTCTTGGTTGTAGTTAATTTTCTCCAAAGCCAGAGGGCGCAGCCGCTTGACGTTCCAAGCATGGAAAAGCTCATGGGCCAGCAGCGCCAAAAAGCGGCGGTAGGACTGAGGCTGATGCAGCTCTAGTCCAGAATAGTTGAGGGTGGCACTGTACTTGTGTTCTAGGCCACCAAATCCCCCGGCCGACAAATGCACAATAAACCAGTAGCGGTCGTAGGGCAGCCCGCCAAAAAACGCTGCCGTGGTTCGGACAATTTTCTCGGCATCGGCCACTGCTTGATCCAAATTCAGGGTGCCCGCTCCCCAGACCACGAAGTAGTGCGGGATCCCTTCCACTGCAAACGAGCGCAACTGGTGCAAGCCCACTTCCACTGGGCTGTCTGCCAGCTCGTCGTAGTCTTCAGCAAAGAAAGACTGGCCAGCGCTAGGATCCCCTGGGGAAGGAGAGGCCAGGGGCCGCAGGCTGGTGGCAATGCGCCAGTCGGGGTGGGGAGGGATCACGGTCAGCGTATAGGGCTCCCGCTCGCGGCCAGGCACGTAGAGAAAGAGCGCCGCCCCATTGAAATAGGCGTGGGTGAGATCCAGATGGTTGGTGCGCACCGTCAGCTCATAGGCATAGACCCGATAGCGGACTGTAACCGCCGAACACCCAGGTGGATCGACCTCCCAGGTGTTTTTATCAACCTTTCGCCAGGCCAAAGGGCTCCCCTGCTCGCTCAGGGCCTGAAACTCCTGTACATGGCGGGCATGCTCCCGCACTAGGTAGGATCCCGGCGTCCACACTGGCAGCCGCAGCCGCAGGGGCACCTCTGGTTCCACTTCGCGAATCTGCAGCTCCACCTCCAAGAGGTGACTGGCTGGCTCTGGCATCCGCACCGTAAAGTGCTGGCGGCTAGGGCGAGAAGGGGTGGCAACCTCAGCCGGCGGGATCCCCATACAACCTTCCCTTGTCGCAACAAAGGAACGTAGCTCTGGCTACAAAGATATCCAGGCAGAGTCTCTTAAGTTTAGGGTAGTCTCTGAGTCGTGGGCAGCTCGATCCAGGTGCCCCAAGCTAACCTCTGGGGTTGATCCTAGAGATAAACTGACCTTGAAAGGTTGACAAATCTCGTGGTGGCCGTCGCAGAAAAATCTCTCATTGCAGCTTTTAAGCAGCTAGGAGGATCTCGCCATCCTCCGGTTATCGAGACTTATGAACGCGGCAAGACCATTTTTCTCCCCGGCGATCCGGCGGAGCGGGTTTACTTTTTGGTCAAAGGGGCGGTTAAGCTCTCGCGGGTGTACGAAAGGGGGGAAGAAATTACCGTTGCCCTCCTGCGGGAGAACAGTATTTTTGGTGTGCTCTCCTTCATTACCGGGCAGCGCTCCGACCGCTTCTATCACGCCGTAGCTTTTACTCGCGTCGAGCTGCTTTCTCTGCCCATCGAACAGGTGGAAAAGTCTGTACGGGAGAACGCTGAGCTGGCCATGTTGCTGCTCAAGAGCTTGGCTTCCCGTATCCTGCAGACAGAGATGATGATTGAAACCCTGGCCCACCGCGACATGGCCTCCCGCCTAGTTAGCTTTTTGTTGATCCTCTGCCGCGACTTCGGGGTGCCTGGCCCCAATGGCGTAACCATCGACCTCAAGCTATCTCACCAGGCCATTGCCGAAGCCATCGGATCAACCCGCGTCACCATTACCCGTCTCTTGGGAGAGTTGCGCAAGAAAAACTACATTTCTATCCACAAGAAGAAGATCACTGTCCACGACCCCATCCAGCTTGGCCATCGCTTTGCCTAGGGGGCCAGCCCTCAACGGCTGAGAGACCCCTGCTAGGAGGCGGGCAGCTGAGCCAGGGCAGCCAGGATCTTTTCCCCCATTTCCCGGCAGCCGACCAGGGTCATCCCCTCCGAGTAGATGTCGGCGGTGCGGTAGCCCTGGGCCAAAACCGCCTCGACGGCCTGTTCGATGCGGTCAGCAGCTTGGGGCTGATCCAAGGAGTAGCGCAGTAGCATTGCCCCAGAAAGCACCTGGGCAATGGGGTTGGCCTTGTCTTGGCCGGCAATATCCGGAGCTGAGCCATGGACTGGCTCATAGAGGCCTGGGCCGGTAGCTCCCAGAGAGGCAGAAGGCAACATGCCAATGGAGCCAGTTAGCATGGCCGCCTCGTCGGAGAGGATATCCCCAAAGAGGTTTTCTGTCAGGATGACGTCAAACTGCTTTGGCCAGCGCACCAACTGCATGGCCGCGTTGTCGACATAGAGGTGGGAAAGCTCTACGTCAGGGTATTCGGCGGCAATGGCGGTAACCCGCTCCCGCCACAGTTGCGACACCTCCAGCACATTGGCCTTATCCACCGAGCAAAGCTTGCGCCGTCGCTTGCGGGCCAGTTCAAAAGCTACGCGGGCAATGCGATCCACCTCGGCCTCGCTGTAGGCCATAGTGTTGACGCCGCGGCGGGATCCCTGGGCATCGACGAAGATCCCGCGGGGCTGACCAAAGTAGATGCCGCCGGTGAGCTCGCGTACCACCACCAGGTCGATCCCAGCAACCACCTCCGGCTTTAGGGAGGAGGCCTGCACCAGTTGGGGGAAGATCTTCACGGGGCGCAAGTTGGCAAATAGCCCCAAGCCGGCCCGCAAGCCCAGCAAAGCCTGCTCCGGTCGCTTCTGGCGCGGCAGGGTATCGTACTTAAAGTCGCCAACCGCTGCCAAGTAAACGGCATCGCTTTCCTGGGCCATTTTCAAGGTCTCCGGGGGCAAGGGATCCCCCGTGGCCTCGTAGGCTGCTCCGCCAATTAGGCCCTCCTGCCACTGGAGGGAAAACCCCATCTGAGCGGCAACGGCGTCCAAAACTGCCCGACCCACCTGCATAATCTCAGGGCCGATCCCATCGCCGGCTAGGGCAGTAATCCGATAGGTTTGAGCAGCAGAAGAAGAAACGCTCATGGGCGATCCCCGCAAGAGGAGTGCGTAGCGATATTACCATCCCCTTGCCCACAGGTTTGCCGAAAAGTCCCCTGGGAAAGTTCCCCTAAAAAAAGTGCAGCTTGGCCATCGGCCTGCTGCACCTAGAGTTATCAATATTCGGCTCTCTAGAACAGGCCCAGGGTAACCCACTTGTCCAGCGGCAGAGTGGCGCCAATGCCTAGATACAGGGTTACCAAAGTGCCAATCAAAAACACCGTCGTCGCCACTGGACGGCGCAGCGGGTTCTGGAACTTGTTGACGTTTTCAATGAAAGGCACAAACAAAAGGCCCACGGGAATAGCCAACATCAGGGCAATGCCCAGCAGCTTACTGGGAACAACGCGCAAAATGTGGAACACAGGGTAGAGGTACCACTCGGGAAGAATTTCCAGGGGCGTGGCAAAGGGGTCTGCCGGCTCGCCTACACCCGCGGGATCCATGACCGCCAGACCGACAATCACCCCAATAGTGCCCAGGATAACCACCGGGAACATAAAGAGCAAGTCGTTAGGCCAAGCGGGCTCCCCGTAGGTCATGTGGCCCATGTTCTTCTTCAGCTTGGCCAAAACTTTGGGGTTGTCCAGGTCAACTTTGCGTGTAATAACCTCAGTCGCCAGCGCTTGCTTCGAGACAGGCATAGCAGTTCTCCTTGTCTGGGGCAAAAGGGTTGAGCAAGGGAAAGTAGGGGATCCGACCAGCCCTGGATCACAGGGGTCCAGAAATGCCCTGGCGGCGGATCATCAAAAAGTGCATGGTCATGAAGACCGCCGTCAGCCAAGGCAGGACAAAGGTGTGCAAGCTGTAGAAACGAGTGAGGGTAGCTTGGCCAACAGCCTCGCCACCGCGGATAAGCTGAACCAGGGCATCACCCACCACCGGGATAGCGCTGGGCACTCCCGAGACGATCTTGACTGCCCAGTAGCCCACCTGATCCCAGGGCAGAGAGTAGCCCGTAACCCCGAAAGAAACCGTCAGCACCGCCAAGATCACGCCGGTGACCCAGGTCAGTTCGCGGGGCTTTTTAAACCCACCGGTCAGGTAAACCCGGAAGGTGTGCAGAATCATCATCAACACCATCATGGAGGCGCTCCAGCGGTGGATGGAGCGCAGCAGCCAGCCGAAGTTGACCTGGGTCATGATGTAGTTGACCGACTCAAAGGCCTCGGCCACCGTCGGACGGTAGTAAAACGTCATGGCAAAGCCGGTGGCAAACTGAATGAGAAAGCACACCAGCGTGATGCCGCCAAGGCAATAGAAGATGTTAACGTGCGGCGGGATGAATTTTCCGGTTGCGTCGTCGACGAAGGGCGTAATCTCTAGCCGCTCGTCTAGCCAGTCGTAAACTTTGCCCATGGTACCTTTCTTTCCAATTTCTCGGTATCTCCCCGGCGGGAGAAAGTCACTCCACCGTGGAGGACAGCCCCACCTCAACCAGCACTGTAACACAATTTGTTAACGACTTCCTTAAGTTAGGCTCAGCTCGGGGGCAGGAATCCGCATTCTCGCTGGCAAAACAGGTTTCGATATTGCGTCTTGTTCATATTCCTTAACTTTTCTTAGCGTCTTGCCGTCTATGGTTGCGCCAAAGCCAAGGAAGAGAGAGTGGGGGATCCGCTGGGTTCTCCGCATTCTGCTGCTGGGGTGCCTGCTCTGGGCAAGTTTAGGCACTGATGCCTACCAAGCTCAGGCCAGCCGCTGGGGAGAAGAGCAGCAACTGCTGGCCCAGGCTTGGGCCTATGTGGATCGGGCCTACGTGGATCCGGGGTTTAACGGACAAAACTGGTGGCAGGTGCGGCAGCGTTTTCTGGCGCGGCCCTTGAAGAATCGTCAGGAAACCTATCGGGCCATTGAGGAGATGTTGGCCACCTTGGGGGATCCCTACACCCGCTTTTTGGATCGGGAGCACTACCTCAGTCTGCAGACCTCTACTGCCGGCGAGCTGAGCGGTGTTGGCCTGCAGATTGCCATCGACGAGCAGGGGGCGGTGCGGGTTATTGCTCCCATGGAGGGCACCCCTGCCGAGCGGGCCGGGATCCAGCCCCAGGATGAGATCTTGGCAGTGGATCAGGTGCCAGTGGCGGGGCTGAGCTTGGACGAGGTGGCAGAGCGCATGCGCGGCCCTAGCGGTACAACCGTTAGCCTGCGGCTAAGGCGGCAGGGGCGCATCTGGGAGGTGGAGCTGGTGCGGCAGTCAATCCTCATTAACCCGGTGCGCACAGCTTTCTTTGAGCTGCCCCAGGGATTGGTGGCCTACATCCGCCTCAGCCAGTTCAACGGCAATGCAGCCACCCAAGTGCGCCAGGCTATCCAGGCGGCAGAAGCCCGAGGGGTGCGGGGCTACCTCCTGGATCTGCGCAACAACCCCGGAGGACTGCTGCAGGCGGCCATTGAGATTGCCCGCTTTTGGATCCCCAAGGGCAACATCGTGCTGGTGAAGGATCGCCACGGCATTCTAGAAGGCATTCCTGCCACCGGCGAAATTCTCACCCAGGCGCCGCTAGTGGTTTTGGTCAATCAAGGCAGTGCCAGCGCTAGCGAAGTCTTGGCGGGGGCATTGCAGGACAGCGGGCGGGCGCAACTGGTGGGAACGCGCACCTTCGGCAAGGGGCTGATCCAATCCCTGCTGGAGCTGGCAGATGGCTCAGGGCTGGCCGTGACGACTGCCAAATACCTCACCCCCAACGGCCGCGACATTCACCGCCAAGGGATCCAGCCCGATGTGGTGGTGGGCGAGGGCCCCGTTCCGCTAACGGCAGAAACCCTGGGCGGCCCTGAGGATCGCCAGTTGCAGCGGGCTCTGGAACTGCTGGGGGCAACGGGGATCCCCACCTGAGGCATCTGCTGCAGGGATTGGGGTGCCTGTTTGTCTTCGATTCGGTTTAGGATCGGGCTTGGTGTCAACTCAGCCCTGCTCTCGAGCCCTTTGGCATGAACGCCCTCCACCAGTTTCACCACTTCTTTAACTGCTGTATTGGCGCCTGGCACACCGAGCGCACCTATCACTACCTGGATCGAGGGGAGGTGGAGCGCTCGCGCACCGAGTTCACCATTCGCACCCTCACCCCTGAGCTCAAGGAGAAGGTCCTGGCCGACAACAACTACCCCAACCACGGCGTCGACAGCTTCCTGGGCTTTCACCTTGCCTTTGAGACTGTCTCCGAAAAGGGGGAGGAGGTCGGGCAAGAGCTAAACATGTTGTTTGTGCCCCGGCGAGAGGGCCCCCGCGGGCTGGAAGGCGACTACCTGCGCGATCGCGCCTATGAGGAAGAGCGGCCCATGGTGGCCGACTTCCGCTTTGATCCGGGATCCCTGCAACTGGTGATGACCACCACCTACACCCACGTTGTTTCCGTAGATACCATCACCCTGCTCAACCCCCGCCTGCGCCTGCGGCAGATCCTCAACTACCGGCGCCCACCTCAAGGCCAGCCGCTGCAGGAGGTACTCCTGGTGGGGTTTGGGGTGGAACAAAAGCTGACCTAGGGAGGCTGCGTGGACTCCGAGTCGATCCCGGCCCCAGACTTGCCCTTGCCCCAATACCTGGCCCGAATTCAAGCCAGCTTTGAGCGGGGACAATACCGACAGGCCTTGGAGGAGGCCAAACAGGCCCAAGGCCGCTATCCCCAGGCAGGCCAGCTGCGGCTCTGGCAGGCCTTGGCGCAGGAGGCGCTTGGAGAAACCGAGGAGGCCGTCCGCCTGGTGCAGAGCTTGCTATATAGTCCAGATCCCGAGCTTGCCCAACAGGCGCGCTATGTGTTGAGCATCTGGCAGGCTCCCCGTCTACGCCGCCCAGCGGAGTGGTTGATCCAAATCCCCGATCTCAGCCACCTGGAAGAGGCCAAGCCCGAAAGCCGACTTCTAGTCTATGAACGCCCTCGCCCGCGGGGATCTCGGCCCACGTCCCCCGCTCCCCTCCCTTCCCAGGCCGCTCCCTTGGTGAATACCCAACGGCTGAATTGGGTGTTGATTGGAATCCTCTCGGCCTTGCTGGCAACCCTGGCCTGGCTGCCCTAGCTTAGCGGCTGCCAAGAGGGAATCCTCTCGCCGATGCCCAGCACAGGAGAGATACTGGAAACAGGGAGCTGGCGGGTTAACAGCAGGCAGAAGCGGAGGTTGACGGTGGCGGCACAGACTTTGGTTATGGAGGCAGTAGAGCGGCTGGGCCTGCGGGTTACGTTGGGAGACATCGCCTCCACCACAGGCCTGGCCTTAGAGGAGGCCAAGCAAGAGCTGCTGCAGTTGGCCCAAAAGGCAGGGGGGCATCTTCAGGTTTCGCGGCAGGGAGAGATCGCCTACGTTTTCCCGCCAGACTTTCGCAGCATTCTCCAGCGCAAGGAGCAACAGGACCGGCTGGCAGCCCTGCGGCGCCGGCTTTGGGGAGGGTTTCTCTACGGCCTGCGCATTTCCTTTGGCATCCTGCTGGTAGTGTCAATTGTCCTCATTACTCTGGCCCTGATGGCTCTGCAGAGCAGTAGGAGTAGCCGTGAGGAGGATAGCCGCAGCCGCTCGGGAGGGGTGGGGCTCTTCTACGTTCCCGACCTGTGGGTAGGCAACCCCTTCTGGGGTCCCTACGAGAGCTATTCCGGTCAGGCGCAACCCCGACAGGAAAAGTCGGAGATGAACTTTCTCGAGGCGGTCTACAGCTTCCTGTTTGGCGACGGGGATCCCAATGCCAACCTGGAAGAAGAACGCTATGCCCTCATTGGCCAGCTCATCCGTGCCAATGGGGGAGTCATTGCCGCCGAGCAGGTGTTGCCCTACCTGGATGTGGAGCCGGGATCCCCCGCCCTGGAGTACGAAGACTACATGCTGCCCATTTTGCTCAAGTTTGACGGCCAGCCGGAGGTAAGCGAGGAGGGGGATATCGTCTATCGCTTTCCAGAGCTGCAGGTAACGGCCGCCGAAGGCCCACGGCAGCGGTTTCCCGAGGTGTTGCAAGAAAAACCTTGGGTGTTTAGCCGCGCCACCCCTGGGCAGCTGGCCCTAGCCGCCGGCTTGGGTGTGCTCAATTTCTTCTTGGCGGCCATTCTCTATGGGGCGCGGGAGGAGGTGGCCGCTGCCGCTGGGAGCAATGCCTTTTTGGCGGCTATCTACCCACTGATTGGATTCCTCTTCCTCTACGGCACGCTGTTTTTGGCCGTGCCCACGGTGCGTTGGTTGACCTTGCAATTCCGCAACCAGGGAGTGGAGCGCCGCAATCGCATTCGGCGGTTTTGGCAAGAGCAACTGCAGCGTCCCTCGGAGGTGCTGCGGCGCAAGCTCGACTTTGCCCGCCACTTCCGCCGCCAGGAGGTGGTGCAGGAAGCGGACACCATCTACTCTACTGACCGGGATCTCCTTGAGCAGCGGGACTACCGCTTGGACGAGCCGGCTTTCCGTCAGCTTGTGCAGCAAGAACAGGCCCTGGAAGCCGAGTCAAAGAGCTAGGGAGGGGTTAGCCTGCGCCCACGAGTCATGTCCACTGTCGGCAGCCAACGAGGGATCCCGACCCGCCTGGGGATCGATGTGGGAGGCACTTTTACCGATCTGGTGCTGCTGCAGGAGGGCCAGATCCGGACAGCCAAGGTCCTCTCCACCCCTAGCCCGGAAGAGGGGGTCTTCGCTGCCCTGGACAAGCTGGGCCCAGTTGAGGTGGACGTGTTCTGCCATGGCATGACCGTGGCCACCAACGCCCTCCTGGAGCGCAAGGGATCCCCCACTCTCTTTTTGACCACGGCGGGCTTTCGGGATGTGCTGGCCATTGGCCGCCAAAACCGTCCTTCCCTTTACGACCTCACTCAGCCCAAGCCGGAGCCGGTGGTGCCCCGCCACCACTGCCTGGAGGTGAAGGAGCGCTGCAGCGCCAGTGGCGTGGTCGAGCCGCTAACTGAGGAGGAGATCCAGCGTGTAGTCCGGGAAGTGGGGGAGCGGGTACAGCGGGATGGAATCCGCGCCGTGGGGGTGGGGTTTCTGTTTTCTTTCCTCTATCCAGAACACGAGCAGCGCTTGGGGGCGGCTTTGCGACAGGCCTTTCCCAGCTTGCATGTTTCCCTCTCCTGCGAGGTGGCGCCAGAGTTTCGGGAATACGAGCGCTTCAGCACCACGGCCATTGATGCCTACCTCAGCCCAGCGCTGGCGGGCTACCTCCACCGCTTGGCCCAGGGCTGCCGGCAGCGAGGGATCCCCGAACCCCTGATCATGCAATCCTCCGGCGGCGTCACCTCCATTGCTCAGGCAGCAGCCCACGCCTCGGTGGCGCTGCTTTCGGGGCCGGCGGGCGGCGTTTACGGAGCGGCCTACCTGGGCCGGCTGAGTGGCTACTCCCATCTGCTTAGCCTGGACATGGGAGGGACCAGCACCGATGTGGCCCTCATTCAAGACGGCATCCCCCAGGTTACCCCGTCAGCGGTAGTGTGCGGCCTGCCGGTGCAGCAGCCCCAGATCGACATCCACACGGTCAGTGCCGGCGGCGGATCCCTGGCCTCCCTGCTACCCGGGGGCGGGCTGCAGGTGGGGCCGGAAAGTGCCGGCTCCAACCCTGGGCCGGCCTGCTACGGTCGGGGGGGAACGGCTCCCACGGTAACCGATGCCAACCTCTGGCTGGGCTACCTGCCGGATGGGGGCTGGCTGGGGGATGCCGTTTGCCTACGGCGAGACTTGGCTGGCCAGGCCCTCAGAACGCTCGCGGAGCCCTTGGGCTTGAGTTTGGAGGAGACGGCCGTTGGCATTCGCACCCTAGCCAATGTGGCCATGGCACGGGCTTTGCGGGTCATCAGCGTGGAGCGAGGCTTGGATCCCGCCCATTTTGCCCTGCTGGCCTTTGGCGGAGCTGGGCCCATGCATGCCTGTGCTTTAGCAGAAGAGCTGGGGATCCGCCGCATCTTGATCCCGGCCTTTGCCGGTGTCCTCTCGGCGCTGGGCATGGCTTTGGCCGATCTGCGGCGGGACTACCGGCGGGCCGTCCTGCAGCCGCTGCGGCAGCTAGAGGGGGAGGGGGGAGGATCCCTTCTGGCTCAGTGGGCTGAGCCCCTCATCCGCCAGGCACAAGCCGACCTGCAAGAGCCGGAGCTCTCCTTGAGTCTGGATCTGCGCTACCGCGGCCAGTCCTTTGAGCTGGAGATCCCAGCCCAGTTGTCGGATCCGGTTTCCCGCCTCGAGCAGCGGTTTCACCAAGCCCACCGCCAGCGCTACGGCTGGCAGGATCCTGACCAAGAGGTGGAGGTGATCCAGTTGCGCCTACGGGCGGTGCAGGCCTTGCCTCGTGTCCCTCTGCAGGCCCCCCCACCCTTGCCGGGGGATCCCCTCCAGGGGAAACGAGAGGCCTGGTTCGGCGGCCGGATGCGGCCGGTACCCGTCTACAATCGGCGGCACATGGGGGTGGGGTTTCAACTGTGCGGGCCGGCGATTGTGGAGATGCCGGAGGCTACCGTGGTGATTGAAGCCGGTTGGACCGGCAGCATCGACGCCGTAGGCACGCTGGTCTTAAGCTGCGAGTAGAGAGGGCGGACGATGGGATTCGAACCCACGAGTGGAGGAACCACAATCCTCTGCCTTAACCACTTGGCTACGCCCGCCAGGACCCTAATCCAGCTTAGCATGTAGCAAGTGGAACAGAACCGCAAGGGTTGAAGCGCCCCACCATGTTGCCCAGAGCCGAACTACTGAAAGGAGCGGAGTATCGAGAAACCTTGGCGCGCATCCTAGACCTAGGAGAGCAGGCCCTGAAAACTTGGCAGGTGGTCTACAGCGATTTTCTCTCGCCGCCGGAGATTGCCGCCGTCCAAAGCCGATTGAACAAGCTAGCCGAACTGCAGGTGGTGGCCTGGGGAGGCTATGCCCAGGCAGAGCGCCAGCGCCTGGCCCTGGCTCGCCCCGAGCTTGGTGTGGAGGCAGCAGGGATCCCGCTAGCGGCTATTGAAATTCAGGGGAACTTTCTCTTCGACCCAGCTACTCACGGCGACTTTTTAGAAGCCCTTCTGGCAACAGGAATTGCCGGCGAAAAGGTAGGAGACATTCTCGCGGTTGGAGAAGCAGGTGCGCAGGCTATCGTGGTACCTGAACTGGTGGACTATCTCAGCCTCAACCTGAAGCAAGTGCGCAGTGTGCCGGTCAAGGTTAGCTCCATCCCTCTCAACCAATTAAAGGTGCAGCCGCCGCGGGTAAAGTCCATTACCAGTGTGGAAGCCTCTTTGCGCTTGGACGCAGTGGCTTCAGCCGGATTCGGCATCTCCCGCAGCAAAATGGTGGAAGAGATCCAGCGGGGAGACGTACGAGTCAACTGGAAGCCAGTTACCCAAGCCAGCTACCTCCTTAGCCCTCAGGATTGGATTGCCATCCGCGGTCGGGGTCGGCTGCAAATTGAAGAGGTGGTTGAGACGAAAAAAGGCCGCTTTCGGATCCAAATGAAGCGGTATTTCTAGGAGATCTCTTTGAGAAGAGCTGCCAGGGGCGCCCAGCGGGGATCCCCTGCCGGCGCAGCCGACTCCACCACAATACCTGGGCAATCGGGGCGACAGGGCAACTGGGTGGGCATCTCCAAATGCAGGTACTGGCGCATCAAGTCCTCCACATCCAGCTCACCGTTGGGGGGCAAGCTTTCCAGCAGATCCTCTTCCTCCTTCAGTTCCAGCTCCAGGGGTGGAGGGCCAGAGTTGGGCTCGCGAATGAGAATGATCTCCTCAACATCTAGCTCCAGCCGGTGGTTAAACTGCTGCAAGCAGCGGTGGCAAGTGAGAGTCACGATGGTGCGGGCCTGGGCCCTTACCTCAACAAAGTGTCTTCGGTGGCTGACCCGCAGGAATCCCTCCACCGGTGTCAGGCTCTCAAAGCCAGCGAAAAACTGCCGAAACCGTACCTCCTGGGTTTGGCCAGGCAGCTGCCGCAGCTCGGATAGACGAATTGGCTTCAGCATAGCCCCATTTCCCTCCAGACAGTTGGGGTCCCTTAGCTGCGCCCTCACTTACCCCGGCGCGGAGCCCGGCGGATGACCAAGCGGCGATCCGGCTCTTTACCTCGGCTAAAGGTTTCTAGGTCAGCATAGGCAGGGTCTTTGAGGAGCGTGTGGATTTGCCGCCGGTCGGCAGCCGAAAGGTGCTCGGGAAACTCGTACTCCCGACCACTTGCTCTTACTTTCTCCACCGCCGTAGCCACCAAAGCCTTCAACTCCTGCAAGCGGCGCTCTCGATAGCCGTCTAAGTCCAAGATATAGGGTTGTTGCTGGTCTTCTGGCTGGTTGAGGTTGAGAAGGGTGTTGGCCAGATATTGCAAAGCATCCAGCACTACTGGGGTACGCTCTTCGTCAACTTTAGTCTCCTTGGGGACGGGCCCTGGGGGCACTTTGGAAAGCAGGACTTGCTTTTGCACAGGCGTGAGAGAACTGGCCTCAATTTCAATCACCTCGCCCGCTACCCGCACTGCTGCCGGTATCCCCATGGCCGATAGCACCTGCTGCAACCACTCTCTAGCCCGTTCTCGCTGCTCGGCGGGAGAAAGCTTAGCTTGGAAAGGAGCAGCGGTCTCTTCAAACTGCGGGTGGGATTTCTTAGCGGCGGCTCCCCTTGGGGAACCTGTAGAAGACTCAGGGTGGCTCATCCCAACAGCTTCCAACTGCTGAAAGACTATCAACCAGTTAACTGCAAGCCCAGCCACCCAGCGGCCAGAGAACTGCTTAGGGCTCAAAGGGCAAAGATTCCCGAGATCCCCCAGCGGCTTTGGGTTTTACTGCTCGGTCTACCTCCTTACTGACCTGGGCAGCACGGCGCCGTTCCTCTTCCACCAACTGCTGCAGGCTCTCTGGCAAAGGCTCTCGCGAGAGCAAGAAGGTCTGCAGCGTCTGGAAAATGCTGGAGACGAGGATATAGAGCAAAACCCCAGCCGGCAAGGGGAAAAATAGAAACATCGCCGAGAACAGCACCGGGGTAATGCGGGCCATCGAGCTCTGGCTGGGATCCTCCTGGCCGGTATTGGTCAGGGCCTGGTTGAGGTAGATGGAAAGGCCAAAGAGGGCGACCATGGCGATGATATCCCAGTGGATGGTTCCATCGGGGTCAAAAGCGCCAACGCGGCCCAGCTTATCAATAAACAGAAAGCCAGTATCTGAGGCCAAGCCTGGAATCGAGACCTGCAGCGCTACCTCCCCCGGCTGCAGGGCCAGCAAGGTGCCATCGGGCTGGAGCTGGACCCGCTCCTCTCCCTTGACGATCTTCCAAGTTGGCTGCAACAGCTTGGGGTCTCCCCCCGCTTCGGTTACCAGTTGCTCGAAGGGTTTGCCCCCTGGCCCTTGCAGCATCCACTGCACCTGCTCCCCTACGGCAACCTTGGTACCCTTAGGCACCACCAGCACCACCGGCTTGTGGACTGAGTCGGCGACGAAGATGTTCTTGCTGGAGCTGACGTAGGGGGTGGGTACCACCTCAGCCGCCACCTCTGCTGGCAAGATCTGCAGGTTGACGTCGTAGGTTACCGCCGCAAACGGGGATCCCCGCAGCGTGGCAAAGAGCGCAAACAGCACTGGCATTTGAATAAGCAGCGGCAGGCACCCCCCAAGCGGGTTAACCCCTAGTTCGCTGTAGAGTTTGGCCTGGGCCTCGCGCAGCTTTTGCGGGTCGTCGCGGTACCTCTCCTGGATCTCTCGCATCCGCCGCTGCATCACCGGGCTAATGACTTTCATGCGCCGCATGTTGCGGATGGACCCGGCATTGAGGGGGTAGAGGGCAAAGCGGATCACCAATGTCAGAAAGATGATGGCCAGACCATAGCTGGGCACGATCCCGTAGAAAAAATCCAGGATCGGCAGCATGACATTGTTGGAGAGAAATCCGACTCCGAAGTCCATGGGGGGTGGTGGCAAACGTCCGTAACCCATTGTAATGGTTTCCGACCTCCTGACGAGGGCTCTTTCCCCATCCGGCGATGAGCGCTGGTCGAAGTTGCATCCCCCGCGAGCCCCCCGGCAACCCGTTTTGAGGGGTAGAAACCAGCAAAAAAGAGGGGCAAACCGCCCCTCCCCTCTTTTGCAGCTTCGGCAGAGAGCAGGGAAAAAACGCCTCTTCCCCACCTCTACTTGATCTTGACCGTGGCGCCGGCTTCTTCCAGCTTTTTCTTGATCTCGCTGGCCTCCTCCTTGGAGACTCCCTCCTTAACTGCTTTGGGAGCAGCTTCCACGAGATCCTTGGCATCCTTTAGGCCTAAGCCGGTTAGCTCGCGCACCACCTTAAGAACGGCAATCTTCTTGTCGGCAGGAACAGCCTCGAGAATGACATCAAAAGCCGTTTGCTCCTCTACCGGCTCAGCCGGCGCTGCTGGTGCCGGTGCCGCTGCTGCCGCCACGGGAGCAGCCATGACCATGCCGCCTACCGGTGCAGCTGCACTGACGCCAAAGGTCTCTTCAATGGCTTTCACCAGCTCGGCAGCTTCCAACAAAGTCAAGGTCTTCAGCTCTTCCAGGATGCTTTGAACACGCTCTGAAGCCATGGTTGTGTCTCCTTAGGTAACAAGAAGTAGCAGGGTGCAATTGAGCCGTTGGCCCATCGAAGCAGCTGCCTTCAGGCCGCCTCCTTGTCGGCAATGGCTCGCACAGCCCGCGCCAGCGAGGCCGGGATCTCGTGGATACCGCGGGCCACCTGGCTAGGCACAGCATTGAGCCCAACCGCCAGTCGGGTGGCTACTAGCTTAAGGCTGCCTGCCACTTGGGCCAGGAGCACCTCCTTAGGCGGCAGGTCAGCAATGGCCTTGGCCTGATCCAAGGTCAGAGACAGCCCCTCAGCGGCAGCACCGCGAAACTCAGTCTTCTTGGTTTGCCGGGCAAAGTCTTGATACGCCTTCAGGGCCGCCGCGATATTGCCCCGGATCAGGATAAAAGCCGTTGGCCCGGACAAGAAAGGCAGGATCCCTGCCCAAGCCTTAAGGTCAGCAACGGCCCGCCGCATCAGGGTATTTTTAACCACCATACAGACGGCGTCTGCTTTGCGCAGCTCCGCCCGCAGCTGGTTCATCTCAGCAACGGTTAGACCTTTGTAGTCGATGACCAGCACCATTTGGCTAGCTTGCAACAGGGATCGAACCTCATCGACTACCTCTGCTTTCTTTGCTAAGGATTGCTTGCCCACGCGCTCACCTCCTCGATTGTCTGTAATGTGGTTGCCACTGCAAAAGGAATGCGCCCCAGCCTCCGCCGAGACGCATTTGGGCAAGCATAAGCTTCGGGAATTTTTCCCACTCTACCCAAGCCTCGGCAGGAGATTAAGCCACTTGGCGCCTGCTGTCTTCGGCTCCCTATTCAGCTGTGGAAAGGTTTTCTATTTGATCCCTCCTTGGCCAAAATTTGTCCTAACGCCAGACCTAGGCAACTAACTTTAACTCCCGCAGGGCATTGACATCAACCTCGATGGAGGGACCCATCGTAGCACAAATATGCATAGTTCGCCAGTACTTGCCCTTTGCCCCAGGGGGACGGTTGCGGTCAATCGACTCCTGCACTGCCTTTAGGTTTTCTAGCAGCGCCTCAACCGGAAACTGACACTTGCCGAAGATTAAATGGACAATGCCAGTTTTGTCCGCCCGGTACTCCAGCTTGCCAGCCTTGAACTCCTTAATGGCCTGGGCCAGATCCATGGTAACTGTTCCCCCCTTAGGAGAAGGCATCAGGCCGCGCGGCCCCAACAGGCGCCCCAGCTTGGCCACCTGGGGCATCACATCGGGAGTGGCAATCAGCAGGTCGAAATCGATCACGCCCTTGCTGATTTCCTCGATGAGATCCTCAAACCCCACTCGGTCAGCCCCAGCATTCTGGGCTTCCACCACCTTTTCGCCGCGGGCAATTACCGCTACTCGAATTTCTTGCCCAGTGCCGCGTGGCAAAACCACCGTAGAGCGCAGCTGCTGGTCAGCATATTTGGGATCGATCCCCAGGCGAATGTGAACCTCAGCCGCCTCGTCAAATTTGGCAGTGGCTGTCTCCTTCATGAGGGCAATGGCTTCAGCGGGGGGATAGGGGATGGGCTTGATCTTCTCCCGCAAAGCCTGCATGCGTTTGGACAGTTTTCGAGCCATAACTTCTCCTCGGGGTTCTGGCGAGAACTTCTCTCCCCCAAAACGACAAACAAGCTGGGCTAGCGGAGCCCTAGTCAACTATCGTTACTCCCATGCTCCGGGCAGTGCCGGCAATGATTCTCATCGCTGCCTCCACATCGTTGGTATTCAAATCTGGCAGCTTCTGCTCGGCAATCTGGCGCAGCTGTGCGCGGGTCAGGGATCCCACCTTGACTTTGTGGGGCTCGCTGGAGCCTGACTCAATGCCAAGGGCTTTCTTGATCAGCACCGAGGCTGGCGGCGTCTTAAGGACAAAGGTGAAGCTGCGATCGTCGTAGATGGAGATCTCGACCGGCACCACCATGCCCGCCTGATCCGCCGTTCTGGCATTGTACTCCTTGCAAAAGGCCATGATGTTGACCCCGTGCTGACCCAAGGCGGGGCCAATGGGGGGGGCGGGGGTGGCTTTGCCCGCCTGGATGGCCAGCTTGACTACTGCCACCAGTTTCTTAGCCATGCGACGCAGTTACACCTCTTTTCGCACTTGACCAAGCTCTAATTCTACTGGAGTATCCCGCCCAAAAATTGAGATCAAAGCCTTGAGCTTGCCCCGTTCTGGGCTGACATCCACCACCTCGCCGTAGAACCCCTGGAAGGGGCCAGACAGCACCTCAATGCGATCCCCAGGGGCCAGGTTAATCTTGAGGGGCACCGCCTCCACCTCAGCGGTGCTGAAGATGCGCTGAACTTCGCTGGGACTGAGGGGCCGCGGTGTCACATGCCCCCGACCGCGACCATAGGGCCGTCTCTGTTCCGTGCCAACGAAGTTGATGACATTGGGAGTGGTTTTCACCACCCGCCAGGTGTCGTCGTTGAGATCCATGCGCACGAGCACATAGCCGGGGAAAATCTTTTCCTCTTGCTCCTGGCGCTTGCCGGATCGATCCAGCTTGAAGCCCACCCGCTTTGGGATCACCACTTCGACGATTTGATCGGCCACATCCAGGGCTGCTGCCCGCTGCAGGAGAGTGCTTTTAACTTTGTTTTCGCAGCCAGCAGCCACCTGGACAGCGTACCAGCGCAAGTTGCGCTGGCTTTGACCTTCCCCTTCTTCCGCAGTCGTTTCTGTTTCCGCAGCTTCTAGGGGCTCAACGTAGTCTCTGCGGCGTCTCCGCCGCTGCTCTAACCCTGGGCTCATACTTCACCTCCTCTCCCCTCCCCTGCCTAAAGCTACGAGAACAGTTGAGTGGCTACCCAGCCAAACAGCTGGTCAACCAGGTAAATAAATGAGGCGAAGGCCAGCACTATTAGCAAAACGCCAATGGATTCGCTAACCAATTGTCGACGGCTTGGCCAGGCAATTTTGGCCAGTTCGGCCCGCGTCTCTTGGAGGAAGCCTGAGATCCCTTTGGACTCGGTGGAACTGTCCTTGGAGTGACCCCGCCTAGCGGGATCCAGGTGCTGCTCCCTATCGGTTTTGCTGGAGGGGGTACTCTTAACCACGGCAGTATCTCCTGGGGGATCCCGAAAACCTGGCGCTATTGCTTAGCGCCCACAAGAATAGCCTTGCGATCCTAACACAGGTTAGGTTGAGGAGGGGAGCTAAGCTTAGCGAGTAAGAGGGGTTTTGGATCTCCCTGCTCCCGGCGAAAACAGCAAGGGGCGACGGCGGGATTGGTTAAACTGCTCCACTGCGGCATCGATGGCCGCCCGGCTGTCCCAGCGGGAGGTGGCCCTCTGGCGGGAGAGGAGTTCAGCAGCCCGGAAGAGATCACTCACATCAAGGCTGGAGCCGTTGAACAGCGGGGTTCTGCCGTCGCGATAAATGGCCTCGTTGCCACTTCCACTTTGGGCTAGAGCAAGCCCAGAACTGGTCAGGATCCCCACCAGCAGCAGCCCCAGAATCCTAGCCCCATGGTCAGCAAGGCTGAGAAGGGAGTTGAGACAGTTCACTCGCATCTTGTTTCTCCACCTCAGTGCGCTGCTCGGCCAGGCCTTCAGCCAACAACTGTTGTTCTTCGGGGGTGAGGGGACGTTTGGCCAGCAGATCCGGCCGTCGTTGCCAGGTGCGTACTAACTGCTGCTGCAGACGCCATCGGGCAATGGCCTCGTGGTTACCTGAAAGGAGCACCTGGGGCACCTTGTACCCCAGAAACTCGGCTGGGCGGGTGTACTGAGGATAGTCGAGCAGACCCTCCTCAAAGCTCTCCTTCTTCAAAGAGTCTACCTTACCAACCGTGCCAGGCAAGAGACGGATCACGCCGTAGATCAAGGCCAGTGCCGGGATCTCCCCCCCTGTTAACACAAAATCCCCCAGCGACACCTCGCGAGTGGCTAGATACTGGCAGATCCGCTCGTCAAAACCTTCGTACTGGCCGCAGAGCAGGATGAGCTGGGCCTTTTGGGCCAGCTCCCGCAGCAGGGCTTGGTTTAGGGGCTGTCCCTGGGGCGTGAGCAAGATGATCTCGCGGGGATCCAGGCAAGGCAGGGAGGCGACAGCAGCAAAAAAGGGCTCTGGCTTGAGCACCATGCCTACCCCGCCCCCATAGGGCTCATCGTCGACCCGGCGGTGCTTATCGGCGGCAAAGTCGCGCGGGTTGGTGAGATGAACCTCGGCAATCCCTTGCCGTAGGGCTTTGCCCACTAAGCCAATGCGCAAGGGCGATTCAAAAAACTCTGGGAAAAGGGTAACAACGTCAAACCGCACGGGCGTTGGGATCAAGCAGAAAGGCCAGCATCCGAGCAGGGTTCCGTGCGCAACCGCTCTAGCTCCAGGCGCAAGGACTCAATCTGGTGGATCAGCTCCATCAGTTCGCCCATTTCTTCTTTGGAGATGGTGGCGGTTGGGGAGCCGCTCTGGGGGGCCGGTGTTTGGCTCTCCACGGCTGGGCCAGGAGCCTTGGTGGCTTCATGGCGGAGGCTTTTAAGGTAGCGAACAGCCTCTTGCTCAATCTGCTCTCCTTTTTGCTCCAGCTCTGCAGCCAGCGCCGCCCAGTCGCCAGAAAGACGGCCGAAACTTTCGGCGCGCTTCTGGGGATCCTCCAGGAGCTCCACCAGGGCAGTGGCTGTGCCGTAAAAGAAGTGACGTGCCCGCGTAAACCAGTCTGAGGAGCGAGAACTCATGGCGGCAGCATGCTAGATAGAGCCAGGGGATCTCCAGTCTATCCCAGCCCTTTGGAGCTGCGCTGACAACTGCTTGCTTCCAAGCTGCCACTTACTTTTGGGCAAGACTAGAAAAGGAATCAATCGACGGCGCGAATCTCGCCGCTGTTGAGGCGCTCCACAATCATGTCCAGCAGTTCGTGTTCTTCCGGTGAGACCTGGGAATCGGCGGTAACTGCCTGGAGGATTTCTTGTTGCTCGGCGCGGGTGAGGATTTTGTCCTGCAAAGCCCGGTCGATGAGTTCTTTTAGCTTGGATGACTCCACAGTGCTTCTCCTTGCCCTAGAGGTAGGGGCCAAGGGCGGTAGACTAGACGGTGCTTCTCCTCTCAGTATAGAAGTGAAGTCCCAAACCCAGATGCGGCCCGTAGGGGTAATCGGCGGGGGGCAGTTGGCGCAGATGTTGGCTTTGGCGGCCCGCTCCCTGGGGATTCCGCTGATGGTGCAGGCGGCTGCCCCCACCGATCCGGCAGTGGCGGTGGCCGATGGGGTAGTTTGGGGCGCTGTAACCGACACCCAGGCTACAGCCCAGCTATTGCAGCGCTGCCCAGTGGTAACTTTTGAAAACGAGTTCATCCTGCTGCCGGAGCTAAAAAGGCTGGATCCGGAAGAATCCCGCTTTTGCCCTCGCCTTAGCACCCTGGAGCCGTTGCTAGACAAGTTGCGCCAGCGGCAGTTTCTGGCAGAGCTGGGGTTGCCGGTGCCGGCTTTTTGGCCGGCAGAGACGGCAGATCTATCTAGCCTGAGCTTTCCCTTGGTGCTCAAGCGGCGGCGGCAGGGCTACGACGGAAAGGGCACCCGCATCTTGCCCGATCGCGCGGCTTGGCAACAGACCCTTGCCGACTACAGCGGGATCCCGCTGCTTGTGGAAGAGTGGATCCCCTTTGAGCGGGAGCTGGCAGTGATGGTGGCGCGGGGGCTGACGGGGGAGATCCGGGTCTACCCCGTAGTGGAGACTGTTCAGGTTAACCAAATCTGTCGCCACGTCCTCGTGCCCGCCCGCATCCCCCCAACGGTCGAGGCCGAGATCCGGGACTTGGCAGTTAAGGTGATGGAAAAGCTAGAAGCGGTCGGGGTGTTCGGCATCGAGTTGTTCTGGGTGCCGCCGCCTCATCCCAAGGCTGGGATCTGGATCAACGAGATCTCGCCGCGGGTTCACAACTCCGGCCACTACACCCTGGAAGCCTGCTACACCTCGCAGTTTGAGCAACATCTGCGGGCCATCCTTGGCCTTCCCTTGGGGGATCCCTCCCTCAAGTGTGGGGGGGCGGTGATGGTCAACCTCTTGGGCTACGAGCACTCCACCAGCGACTATGCCGAGAAGCGGCAGCGCCTGGCGGAGATCCCCAATGCCACCGTGCATTGGTACCACAAGACCCCCGCCCGCCCGGGGCGCAAGCTGGGCCATGTTACCGTCTGTCTGCCCACTGCCCCTTCGCCGCAGCAGGCAGCGGCCCTTGTCCACACCCTCGAATCCCTCTGGTATCCGCAGTCATGAGCCAAGCGCCCACCCTTTCTCCAGCCCTCCAAGCCCTGAGGCGGCCATGCAGCGGTAGCCCAGTATCTTGACCCCCAGGAGCGCTCCGCGGTGTTGAGAGGGATCGACTGCAAGCTCCAGCTCTTTGGGCAGTTGTGGCTGGCTGAGTTCTGCAAAGGGCGAGACTAAGCTCCATGGGCTACCGGCTGCAGGTGCTTGACATTGCCGCCCTGCCCCAGTTGCTAGAGCTGGATCGCCGCTGTTATGGCGGGCACTGGGGAGAACAGGGCTACCGGGCCGAGCTGGAACGACCCACCAGCCTGGTGATTGGGGCTGTGGCAGAACCTGCAGGCGCTTGCGGATCCCTGCTTTCCTCGCCAGGAACGCTGGTGGGCTTTGGCATCCTCTGGCGCATCGAAGAAGAAGCCCACATCATCTCGTTGGCGGTGGATCCTGCCCATCGGCGGCGTGGTTTGGGTCGAAGGATCCTGGAGGAGCTGTTGAGCCAAGCCAGGGCAGCAGGCTGTCGCTGGGCCACGTTGGAGGTGAGGGCTTCTAACCAGGCCGCCATCCGCCTCTATGAATCGGCAGGGTTTCAATTGCTGGGACGCCGCAAGGGCTATTACAACGGAGAGGATGGGCTGGTGTATTGGAAAAAACCAATTTAAGTGAGGAGAAGCAAAGGGTTCTAAAGCAAAAGTTTTCCTCTATACACCTGAACCTTGAACTTTTGCCCTGGAGCTTTGGTTAACCATCGGCATCCTGGGAATGGATGTAAAGCTTTGTTGCAAGACTCAGCGTTTCTGCTTGACGCTTGAGGCTTTCTCCCAGGCCAGCTTGCCCAAAGAAGGGCTTCAGGCTAACCTACTCTTTTGAACATCTCAGGCTGTGAGGGTAATCATGGAAACCCCTGCCAACGACCTTCGCAATGAAGCCGTCTCTTTTGTTGTCAATCTTCGGGCTAGAGTCATTGACTTTATGCCCAACCTACTGGCGGCGATTGTCATTCTAGTTCTGGGTTGGATCGTGGCCAGGGTGGTGGCTTTCGGCGTTCGGGGGCTGCTCAAACGGAGGCAGCTTGATAACCGCTTGGCCACCTGGATTATGGGCCAGAGGCCCGGCGAGAGGCCGCCGCAAACTGAGCGCTGGGTGGCTGCTGCTGTTTACTGGATTATCCTGGCTTTTGTGGTGGTAGCGGTGCTGAATGCTCTCCAGCTTCAGGCTGTCTCCGACCCGCTCAACAAGTTTTTGGGAGAGATTTTCGCCTATCTGCCGCGGCTAGGCGGAGCGCTGGTGCTGCTAGGGGTGGGCTGGGCGGTGGCCACCGTTGCCCGGCTGGCAGTTATCCAAGGGCTGCGGCGCTTTAACTTGGATGAGCGGCTGGCTCAACCCCTCCAACCGGAGGCGGCTGCGGAAGGAACTGCTGCCAAGCCGGAGGGAGGCGCTGAGGTCGCTCCCTTTCTCTTGAATGAAGCTCTAGGCGACGCCCTCTACTGGCTGATCTTCTTGTTCTTCTTACCGCTCATCCTGGACACGCTGAACCTGCGGGGGCCGCTGCAGCCAGTGCAAAACCTGCTGGATCAAATCCTGTCGATGGTACCCCGCATTTTGGGAGCGCTCATCATCGGTGTGGTGGGCTGGTTTCTAGCTCGCATCGTGCGTGGGATCGTTTCCAATTTGTTGGTGACAGCGGGAGCTAACCGCTTGGGGGCACGCTTTGGCATTCCCCAGCTGGCCCAAACGGTGGGCACAGTGGCCTACGTCTTGGTGTTGATCCCGGCAGTGATTGCCGCCCTCAAGGCCCTGGAAATCCGGGCCATCTCCGATCCAGCGGTGGCGATGCTGGAGCAGGTGTTGCGGGCCATTCCCCGAATTGCAGGATCTGCTCTCATCCTGGCCGTGTTCTACTGGCTGGGGCAGTTTTTGGCTGGCTTGGCGACCCAGTTGCTGCAGGCAATCGGTTTCGACCGCTTGGCTGCCGGCCTTGGTTTGCCCTCGGCCCCTGCTCCTGAAGCTCCCGCCGCCGAAGGGGATCCCTCAACCTTGGTGAAGCGGCGCACTCCCTCTGAGATTGCTGGCTTGGTGGTCTGGGTGGGCGTGGTCTTGCTCGGGGCAGTGCCGGCGGTGGAGCTGCTGCAGTTTGCTGCTTTGACCGACATCGTGGAGGGGCTGTTGGTCATTTCCGGGCGGGTGCTCATCGGCGCTTTGGTGTTTGGGATCGGTCTTTACCTGGCGAATTTGGCCCATTCCATGGTTAAGAGTCTCGGCAACCCCTCCTCAGGAGTGCTGGCCCAGGCGGCGCGGGTAGCCATTTTGGTTCTGGTTGGCGCCATGGCCTTGCAGCAGATGGGCGTAGCCACCGATATTGTGGTGCTGGCCTTTGGCCTGGTGCTGGGCGCCATTGCTGTGGCTGTGGCTTTGGCTTTTGGCTTGGGAGGTCGCGACGTGGCTGCCGAGCAGATCCGGCAGTGGCTCAAGCGGGAGTGAGAGCCTCGCTGGGTGAGCCCTTAACTAGTAGAAATTGCCCCGCCTGGCATATGGGCGGGGTTATTCCTTCGACTCTGGGCCAACCTAAACTGGCTCTGGAACTTTGGCCTCTTCTGCTGCTGTTTCTTGCACTACAATCTTGCCCCGGAACACAACATAGTTGTAGATGTTGTAGGACAAGATCACCGGAATCAAAAAGCCAATAAAGGTGAGCATAAACACCAGCGAACTGGGAGAAGCTGCCGCCTCGTAGATGGTAACGCTGGGAGGAATGATGTTGGGGAAAATCATGAACCCCAAGCCGATAAAAGAAAGGGCAAAAATGAGGAAGGTGTAAACCAAAGGGCTATTTTCCTCTCGGCGGCGCAAGCTGCGCAGCAACAGAGCCACCAGCAAAAGCCCCAAAAGGGGGATTGCAGCAAAGACATAGAAAAGAGGCGGCGAGAAAAGCTGGGAGCGCGCCTGCTCCGACATAATGGGGGTGCTGATGGTAATAAACACTGCCCCCAGCAAAGTTGTCCACGTGGCGATGGTGGCCGTCCTGTAATAGGTTTTCTGGATTTCCCCCGTGGTTTTCACAATCAAGTAAGCAGAGCCGATCAAAACATACCCCTGGATCAGGGTAAGAGCCACCAACACCGTGCGCCAGGTCAGCCAGTCCCAGGGGCTGCCGGCAAAGTGGCCGGCTTCGTCCACCCGGATCCCTTCGAAGACGCTGCCCAAGGCAAACCCCTGGCCCAAGGCTGCCAAAAAGCTGCCCACCCCGAAGGCGAGGTTCCAGACCAGCTTGTTGTTGGCGTTCTCCCGAAACTCGAAAGAGACAGCCCGCAAGATCAGGCCCACCACCATGATCACCAGCGGAATGTAGAGGGCATTGAGGATGGTGGCGTAGGCGAGGGGAAAGGCTCCAAATAGGGATCCCCCCATGAGTACCAGCCACGTCTCGTTGGCATCCCAAACATTGCCCAAGCTGGTCATGAGAATGCTGCGGCGCGTCTCGCTGGAAGCCGTCAGGGAAAGGATGCCAACCCCCAAGTCAAATCCATCGAGCAGAACATAGAGAAAGAGGAATAGACCGAGGATAAAAAACCAGACTTGAGGCAGAAACTGCTGCAAAGGCTCGAAAGATTCCATGGTCCTTCCCTCCGCTTTAGGTATTCCTAGCCAGGCCAGTTCGAGACAGTTCCAACTGCGATGTCGCCTGAGCACTGGCACTACCGAGCTTCTGCCGGACGGCGATCCGGCTCGTGGCGGGCAGGCTCGATCACGATCACCGGCTGGGTTGCTGGAACGGGGGCAGCCAGCTCCAGGTTAGGCCCTTTGCGGATGATGCGGCTGCCGAAGTAAAGAGCGGCCACGAAAAACACGGTGTACAAAGCAGTTAGGCCGACCAAGGAAAACAGCACCTCTCCGGGGGGCAGCGGTGAAGCCGCTTCTACGGTGCGCAGTTGCCCGTACACAATCCAGGGCTGCCGGCCGACACAGCGGACAATCCAGCCAGCCTCGACGGCAATGTAGCCCAAGGGGCCGGCAAAGACCCAAGCCCACATCAGCCACTTCTGCTGGGAAAGGGCCTCCGCCGACAGTTTGCCCCTCAACCACTGGATCACGGTAGCCCCCACGAGCCCGGCCATAAAGAAGCCAATGGCCACCATCGTCCTAAAGGAGTAGTAGATGAGGCCAATCATGTGAGGACGATTTTGGGGATCCCAAGCTTTCAGGCCCTGCACCGGTCGATCCAGCCTGGGCTTAAACTCGAGCAGATAGCCCAGCGCGCCGGGGATCTTCACCTCCCAGTCGTTGCGCTCCTCACGCTCATTGGGCAAGGCAAACAGGCTCCAGTCCGCCCTCTCGCCGGCGGGGAGCGTCTCCCACTGGGCCTCCATAGCCGCCAGCTTGGCCGGTTGATAGCGATACACTTGCTCCGCGCTCAAGTGGCCAATAAACACCTGCAGAGGGGCCACCACCAGCGCCATCACCAGGACCACTTTGAGGGAGCGGGAAAAAAACTCGCTGTGCCGCCGCTTGAGAATGTACCAGGCGCTGATGCCACCGATGACAAACAAAGAGGTTTCCAAAGTGGCAAAAAACATGTGCAGAAAGCTATTGACCATGAAGGGATTGAAAATGGCCTGCAGGTAGTCACGTACCACGAACTTCCCATCGACAAATACCCCCCCTGCCGGCGTCTGTAGCCAGGAGTTGGCCGTCAGGATCCAAAAGGTAGAGAGGTTGGAGCCGAAGGCCACTAAGATTGTCGAGATCCAGTGAATTACTGGCGGCACCCGCTCCCAGCCAAACAGCATGATCCCCAGGAAGCTGGCCTCCAGCATAAAGGCCATCGTGCCCTCAAATCCTAGGATGGTTCCAAAGAAGTCGCCCACCGCCTCAGAAAAAGGGGCCCAGTTCATGCCAAACTGAAAGGCCATCGGCAACCCCGAGGCCACGCCAAGGCCAAAGTTTAACACATAGATCTTTGACCAGAAGCGAGCGTGGCGATAGTAATCTAGATTGCGAGTTTTCAGCCAAAGTCCCTCAATTACAACAAGATAGATGGACATTCCTGTTGTTAAAACCGGCCATAGCATATGAAACATGGCCGTGAGGGCAAACTGTAGCCGGGAAAGGGTGACGGTGTCTAGAAACATAATTTTCCCTAAGCTTGGAGGGTTGTAATGAGTACAGCTTTACAACTTTAGGAGATCTATTTTCCGCTGCTCCTAGGGTTACATCTTGGGCAAGACAACGCGCAGGCTGTTCAAGTCTAAAGGTTAACTTTAGAATCCTGGGAGTGCCAGCTTTTTTCCTGTAACATGGGATACAAAAACTCTCAGCCCTGGAGCATCGGCCTGGCAGCCTCAAGGCTGGTAGCCAACTAACTTTCCCACTCCGGAAAGGGCTTGTTGAGGTTTCCAGCGGCTACAAATGCCAGAATTGGGATCCCGGCTTGAGTTTGCAGTCTGGGGTGGAAAGATGTCGTTTATCCCACTGGTGCACTTTCTTGCCCAATCGGGCTTGGTGCAAGAGTTGGCCGTCCGGCTGAGATCCCAGCGACGAGCTGCTCTGCAGGGAGGGGGGCGGATTGCCAAGGGGTTGATCGCCTCGGCTTTGGCCCAGCAGGAAGGAAGATCCCTATTGGTGGTTACCGCCACGCTGGAAGAGGCGGGCCGCTGGACAGCCCAACTGGAGGGCATGGGCTGGGAGAGCGTGCAGCTTTATCCCACCTCCGAGGCTTCCCCCTATGAGCCGTTTGACCTGGAGCCAGAGTTGGTGTGGGGACAATTCCAGGTGCTGGCCGACTGTCTCCAGGGCAGAAAGGGCATGGCCATTGTGGCCACGGAGCGGGCCATACAACCCCACCTTCCCCCACCAGAGGTGTTTCAGTCTTTCTGCCTCAAGCTGGAGCCCGGCGCGGAGCTGTCGCCGCAGCAGTTGGGGCAGCAGTTGAGTCGTCTGGGCTATCAGCGGGTAAGCCTGGTGGAAAGCGAGGGGCAGTGGAGCCAGAGGGGCGATATTCTCGACGTTTTTCCGGTGGCCTGCGAATGGCCGGTGCGCCTGGAGTGGTTTGGCAATGAACTGGAGCGGCTGCGGGAGTTTGACCCGGTGAGCCAGCGCTCTCAAGACGGGATCCCCCATGTCTGGCTAACTCCCACCGGCTACGGGCCCATCCTCTGGCCGGCTCTGCAGGAAAAAGCCGATCAGCTTTCCCAGGGTCTGCGGCAGCAGTTGGAGCAGTCGTCCCCTCCCCCAGAGGGCTTGCGCCGCTTTCTGGGCCTACTTTACGATCCGCCGGCCAGCCTGCTGAGCTATTTGGATCCCAATACCTTGATCCTGATCGACGAGCCAGAGCAGTGCCAGGCCCACAGCCGGCAGTGGCTAGACCACGCCCAGGAGCAGTGGCAGTTGGCCCAAGCTGCTGAGCCGGCTCTAGTGCCCTTCCACCGTCCCTTTGATCTTGCGGCTCCCGACTGGGATCCCTTCCCCCGCCTGTTGGCCCGGGCTTTTGCCCCTGCCGGCGAGGTTGAAGCGGCCCTTGACCTCAAAAGCCGGCCTGTCCCTGCCGCTCCCCACCAGTTTGGATCCCTGGCCAAAACCCTGCGCGAGTACCGCAAGCAGCAGTTGCGGGTGTGGATCCTCTCCGCCCAGCCCTCCCGCACGGTGGCCTTGCTGCAAGAACACGACTGCCCGGCCCAGTACGTGCCCAACCCCAAAGATTTTCCAGCCATTGAACGCCAGCTTCAGTCCTACACGCCGGTGGCCCTGAAGTACTCCGGCTTGGCTGAGCTGGAGGGGTTCCTGCTGCCCACGCTGGGGTGGGTAGTGCTCACCGACCGGGAGTTTTTCGGCCAGCACAGCCTCGCCACTCCCACCTATGTGCGCAAGCGCCGCCAGGCCAGCTCTCGCCAGGTGGATCCCAACCTGCTCAAGCCGGGGGATTTTGTCGTTCACAGGGCCCATGGCATTGGCCAGTTCCTGCGCTTGGAAAGCCTCACCATCGGCGGCGAAACCCGGGAGTACCTCGTTATTCAATACAGCGACGGCCTGCTGCGGGTGGCTGCCGACCAAGTCAACTCCCTCTCGCGCTACCGGGCTAGCAGCGATGGGCCACCTGCCCTGCACAAAATGTCCGGCAGCACCTGGGAAAAGACCAAACAAAAAGTCAAAAAGAGTCTGAAAAAAGTGGCCTTTGATCTCCTGCAGCTCTACGCCAAACGGGCTGAACAGGAGGGCTACGCCTTTCCCCCGGATTCCCCTTGGCAGCAGGAGTTTGAGGAGTCTTTTCCCTACCCCCTGACGCCGGACCAAATTCGCGCTGTCCAGGAGATCAAGCGGGATATGGAGTCCCCTCGCCCCATGGATAGACTGCTGTGTGGCGATGTGGGCTTTGGCAAAACGGAGGTGGCCATCCGCGCCATCTTTAAGGCCGTAACCGCCGGCAAGCAGGTAGCTCTTCTAGCGCCAACCACTATTCTCACCCAGCAGCACTACCACACTCTCAAAGAGCGCTTTGCCCCCTACCCCATTCAAGTGGGGTTGCTCAACCGCTTCCGCACTCCCGAGGAGAAAAAAGAGATCCTGGCCCGGCTTAAAAGCGGCGAGCTGGACGTAATTGTAGGCACCCACCAACTTTTGGGCAAAGACGTGCAATTTCGCGATTTGGGCCTCTTGGTGATTGACGAGGAGCAGCGCTTTGGCGTCAACCAAAAAGAGAAGATTAAGCTCCTCAAAACCCAGGTGGATGTGCTCACCCTTACGGCTACCCCTATTCCCCGCACGCTGTATATGGCCTTGTCAGGGTTGAGGGAAATGAGCTTGATCCAAACTCCGCCTCCGTCGCGGCGCCCGATTAAAACTCACCTTTCTCCCTACAACCCTGAGGTCATTCGCACAGCCATCCGCCAGGAGTTAGATCGCGGCGGGCAAGTCTTTTACGTCGTCAACCGCATTGAAAGGATCGAAGAAACCACTGCCAAATTGCGGGAATGGGTGCCCGGCGCTCGCATTGCCATTGCTCATGGGCAGATGCCGGAAGGGGAGCTGGAAGCGACCATGCTGGCTTTTAACAATGGCGAAATCGATATCCTGGTCTGCACCACCATTATTGAATCCGGCTTGGACATTCCTCGTGTCAACACCATTTTGATCGAAAATGCCCAGGAGTTTGGGTTGGCCCAGCTCTACCAATTGCGAGGGCGGGTGGGCCGGGCTGGGATCCAAGCCCATGCTTGGCTGTTCTACCGAGAGGATGGGATCCTCACCGAGGAGGCCCGCAAACGCCTACAGGCCATTCAAGAATTTACCCAACTGGGCTCTGGCTACCAGTTGGCCCTGCGGGATATGGAAATTCGCGGCATTGGCAACTTGCTGGGAACGGAGCAATCGGGACAAGTCAATGCGGTGGGCCTTGATCTCTATCTAGAAATGCTGCAGGAGGTCATCCAAGAAATTCGCGGCCAGAAGATCCCGCAGGTGGAGGACACCCAGATCGACCTCAACGTTACGGCTATGATTCCCCAGAGCTATATCCCTGACGAGGAGCAAAAAATGCAGGCTTATCGCCAAGTGGCGGCTGCCGGATCGCGCCTGGAGCTTTCTCAAATAGTCCAGGAATGGCAAGACCGCTTTGGCCCCCTGCCCAAGCCTGCCCAGGAACTGCTGCGGGTGATGGAGCTGAAGATTTTGGCCCGCGCCCTGGGCTTTTCCCGCATCAGGCCCGCCAAAGAGCATGTTATTTTGGAAACCTCCATGGAGGAGCCGGCCTGGAACCGTCTCAAGGAAGCCCTGCCAGCTCATGTGCAGTCTCGCTTGGTTTACCAGCCGGGCAAGGTTACGGTGCGGGGGCTGGGAATGCTGGCGCCGGCACAGCAACTGGAAAACCTTTTGCAGTGGCTAGACAAGATGAGCCTGGCCTTGACCCAGACGGAAGCCGGGCTCCCAACGCCTCCCTAGAGCCTGTCTCATGAAGGTTCTCGAAGTGTATCACCTCCAGAAGACCTACCGGCAGGGAGGCAAGCAGGTGCAGGCGGTGGTGGATGTCTCCCTAACGCTAGCAGCAGGGGAGATCCTGGCTTTTCTGGGGCCCAACGGGGCAGGCAAGACCACCACCATCAAGATCATCGCCGGTCTGATCCGGCCTGATGCCGGCAGCGTGCGCATCCTAGGGCGGGATCCCCACACTGAGCCTGGAGCGCTGGCCCAGGTGGGGGCGGTGCTGGAAGGCAACCGCAACCTCTACTGGCGGCTGACCCCCTTGCAGAACTTGGAGTACTTTGGCGTGCTGCGGGGGCTGTCTCCTAAAGCTGCTCGGCAACGGGGGCTAGAGTTGTTGGAGACCTTGGGCCTGGGGGAGAAAGGGGAGGTTGCTGTGCAAACCCTTTCCCGCGGCATGCAGCAGAAGGTGGCCATTGCCGTTGCCCTCCTGCACCAGCCGGCTCTGCTGTTGTTGGATGAGCCCACCTTGGGGTTGGACGTGGAGGCAGCGCAAGCGGTGAAATCCCTCATCCGCCAAATTGCTGCTTCGGGTCGGGCCATTCTCCTCACCACCCACCAACTGGACGTAGCTGAGGCGCTCTCGGATCAAGTGGCTGTAATCGAGCGAGGAACGATTCTCGTCCAGGCCCCCATGCAGGAGTTGATCCGGCAGTTTGCTGGCGCAGCCGGTACTTATCGGATTGAGTTGGAACAGGAGCTGGATCCCAGCCGGGCGGAACGCCTAGCCCAGCAAGGGGTGGAGATTCTCAGCTCTCATCAGTTGCGGTTTAGGGGCTTCTCGGAGGCTTTGTATCAAGTGCTAGAGATCCTCAAGCCCTTGCCCCTGCTCAGCGTCAAGCGAGAGGAAGCCGATCTCACCGACATTTTTCTCAAGCTGCTGAAAAGGGAAAAGAAGCAGGGATGAGGCCACTGCTGTACCTGTTTTGGGCGGAGCTAAAGCGCACCTGGACCCAGTACATCCGCTATCCGACAGAAGCCCTGGGCGGGATCCTCATCACCACCTTTTTCTTCTATGCCCTTTTTGCCGGCGCTCAGTATGTGGCAGGGCCAGCCTCCCAGTTTGGCGAACGGCTGGATGCGGTGGTGATTGGCTATGTGCTCTGGACGCTGGTCATTTTTGTGGTGAACGACATGGCTCTCAACCTGCAGGTGGAAGCCCAAACGGGGACGCTAGAGCAGGTGTTGCTCTCGCCGTTTTCCGCAGCCACGCTTTTTTTGGCCCGGGCTTGTGCCAGCTTGGTGTTGCGCCTTGCCATCGTCGTCGTCATTTTGGGGATCATTTTGTTGCTCACGGGCAGCCGGCTGCGCTTTCCCCCCAGCTTGGTGCTGCCGCTTTTGAGCGTGGTGCTGGGGGCCTATGGCTTCTCGTTTTTACTGGGATCCGCCGCCTTAATCTGGAAGCGCATTCAACAACTGCTGATCCTGAGCCAGTTTGGCCTCCTCTTTCTCCTGGCTACCCCCACGGAGGAGTGGTCGGGATCCCTGAAGTGGCTGGGACAGATGCTGCCCATGACGGCAGGGGCCGGCCTGCTGCGAGACGTGATGGTGCGGGATGCAGGTCTGGATCCCCTGCGGCTGCTTGTAGCTCTGGCCAGCGGCATTTTCTACTTTGGCCTGGGGTTGCTAGCCTTTCGCCGGGCGATGCGGCTGGCCAAACAGCGCGGCCTCCTGGGATCCCAGTAGGGCGTGGTCAAAGGGAGCGGGGTTCGCCAGGGGAGCGCAACAGGTGAGGGAAGTGATATTCCACTGCGCCGGTGGCTAGGTTGTTCTCGGGGGAGGCGATGCCCCGTCGGCTCAGCTCTCGCAGCGCCTTTTCAATCTCGTCAAAGTCGGCAGGCAGTTCGATGGCAATCTCCGAGAGGGTGAGGATCCCCTGGCGACGCTGGGCTAGCCGTAGGATTTCCCGCATCAAAGCCTGACCTTTGAGGGGCTGCGGGGGTGCTGAGACAGTTTTTGCCGGAGGCGAGGAAGGCCGGGATCCCTGCAGGACGGCTAGCTTAAGGTTGTAGTTGTCCACCATGCCCGGGATCAAAAACAGGTCAATCAACTGGCCAATTCCCAACAGGCCAAAGGTGAAAAGCCAGAGAATGCCTGTGCCCATCTTGCCCAGGTAAAGGCGATGGACACCACAGATGCCGAAGATGCCCAATGCCCAGAGAAGATAGGCGGTGCCGACAGATTTGGACTCAGCGGGGGGCAGCAGGTAGCGAGAACTCATGAGGATTGACACAGGGTAGCTTTGAGCAGGTACTCCCAGTTTAAAGGGGCAGAAGAGAGCTAGCAAAGCCGACCCTTAGGAGCCGTCGGGAGCTCCTCTCTAGGCTGCTGCCTGAGGAAGGTAGCCTCAAGGGGGATCAATTCCCTCACTCCAAAAAACTCCGTCCCCTTAACACAAGCAGCAGGTACACCCACACAAAGATAAAGAAGTGTAATGCTTGCAATGCTTGAGCCCATCTTGATTGGGTTGAGTGCTGCGCTCTGGGGTCTCCTCTGGGGCTACGCCACGCTGCTAGTTGTGCTGGTGAACTTCAAAGAGCAGGGATCCGTTTACGCCTACCCCATGCAGGCGGTGCTGGATCGCTTCGTGGAGTCCCTGGGGTTGAGTTGGCTCAAGGAGCTGCATGCTATGCAACTGCAGCCGCTGCGCCGGATTAGCTACACCCTCTTTGCCGCCGTTACTCTAGGTATCGTCTTTGTGCTCTGGGTTTTAGGGTAGGCAGAAGGCCTTCTCAACAACTCTCGGTCTGCCCCTGAGGGAGATTGAAAATAGACTGCAGCTTTTTTAGGCAGGCCTGGATCTGGGCTATCTCTTCCGGATCCAACTTCTGAAAGCGCTCCCTTAGGTAAGCCACGTGGGCTGGGAAGACTTGCGCAAACAGTTTTTCCCCCGCTTCGGTGAGCACAATCCTGAAGCAGCGGCGGTTTTCCGGCGGCACCTCGCGGCGCACCAGCCCCTTTTGTTCCAGGCGATCCACGATCCCGGTCAGCGTCCCTTTGGTAACTAGCGTTTTCTCAGCCAGGACGTTCATCGTCAGGCCAGGGGTGTTGCCGAGGGTTACCAAGACCTCAAATTGGGGAGGAGTTAGCCCCGTCTGGCGGATGTGAGCAGCGGCGTAGTTCTCAAAAGCTTGGTAGGCCCGCGCCAGATCCCACAGCAGCCCCAAGAAGGGCTCCTGGGCCACCGAAGGCTGGAGGGCTTGCTCTTCGGGAAGCTGAGTAGATGTGGGCATGGTTAGCAATCGCTGCAGGCGACTGACTTGTCCACAACTGTTTTAGCTTTGCCATAGCTCACTGTGATATAGTCCTAACACAAATTAATACTCCCTGGAACAGTTCCCAGCTTTGGAGGTTCTGGCTGCTAATGGGAGATGCCTCATTTCTCTGAATAGGGCTGGAGCAGGAGCAGGGTTCTTTGGAGCGGAAGATCCAGGCTAAGCTATGACCATAGCCCCTGTGGAGCGCCCTAGGCGCAGACGGGATCCCTCTCTGGGAGCCCAGGAGGCCAGGGCAGGAAAAGCCCCCTCTGCCGCCGGCTCTCTCGCTCTCTGCCTACGGTACGCCAGGCAAAGGAGTTGCCATGCTGAGAATTGTTACCCAGCTAGCCGAGGCCGAAGCCGAGCTCAGACGGATCTCGGAGCGCACCCAGGCAGACCAAAACCTGCATCGCGAGGCAACTGTGCGGGAGATCCTGCAGACAGTACGCCGCCAAGGGGATCGGGCCCTGCTGGCCTACACGGCAGAGTTTGACCAGGTGGAGCTGAGCGTTGCCGACCTAAGGGTCTCGGGGGCGGAGCTGGAGGCGGCCTACCAGGCGGTATCGCCGCAACTGCTCTCGGCCCTGCGCCTAGCCAAACAGCGCATCGAAGCCTTCCACCGGCAGCGGGTGCCCAGCAGTTGGGTAAGCTTTCCTGGCCCCGAGATTGTTTTGGGCAAGCAGTACCGCCCGGTGGATCGCGCTGGCCTCTACATTCCGGGGGGTCGCGCCGCCTATCCCAGTACGGTGTTGATGAACGCCATTCCTGCCAAGGTGGCAGGGGTGCCGGAAATTGTCATGGTGACCCCGCCGGGATCGGACGGCCTAGGGGGCAAGGGAATTAACCCAGCCATTCTGGTCGCTGCCCAAGAAGTGGGCATCCACACCATCTATCGCGTCGGCGGGGCCCAGGCTATCGCAGCGCTGGCCTACGGAACCGAGACCATCCCCAAGGTGGACGTGATCGCCGGCCCCGGCAACATCTACGTAACCCTGGCCAAAAAGCTGGTGTATGGCACGGTAGGCATCGACTCCCTGGCCGGGCCCTCGGAGGTGTTGATCATTGCCGATGAGAGCGCCAACCCCCTCTACGTTGCCGCCGATCTCCTGGCCCAGGCCGAGCATGATCCCCTAGCGGCGGCTATCCTGCTCACTCCCGACCTCCGGCTGGCCCAACAGGTGCAGCAGGCGGTGGTCAGGCAGCTCGAGGAGCATCCCCATCGCCTCCTGGTGGAAAAGGCAGTGGCCAACTACGGGCTGATTGGGGTGGTGCCCGATCTGGCCACGGCGGTCAACTTGTCCAACCAGTTTGCGCCGGAGCACCTGGAGCTTCAGGTGGCGGATCCCTGGGCCCTGTTGGACGCAATTCGCCATGCGGGGGCCATCTTCTTGGGACACTTCACCCCAGAGGCGGTGGGGGATTACCTAGCTGGGCCCAGCCACACCTTGCCCACGGCAGGGGCAGCCCGCTACGCCTCGGCGCTGGGGGTAGAAACCTTCCTGAAACACTCCAGCCTAATCCAGTACGGCTCAGCAGCCCTGCAAGAGGTGGCCGGCGCCATTCAAGCCCTGGCGCAAGCTGAGGGGTTACCCGCCCACAGCCGGTCGATCCAGGTGCGGCTGTCAGCGAAGTCCTAGCCAGCAGCTAAGGCGGAGGGTTGGGCAAATGGGGGGCCGGCTCAGGGGAAACTGGCTGGGGCAACTGGGGAGGGCCCTGGCGGCGGTTTGGATCGGCTGGGCAGGGGGGAGCGCTGTCATAGCGACGGCTGCCCCAGAGAGCTCCTCCCCTTCGCCTTTACCCATTCCCTGGGAGTGGGTGTACGACTTGCAGGAAAAGGCACAGGAGCGGCAGTGTACGCTGGTGGGCCTGTTGCGCAGCCAGCCTCTCGTGGCTCCGGATTCCCACTGGCAGGCGTACACGCGGCTAAATTGGGTTGTCACCCCCTCCGGAGGCCAGTTGACCAGCCTGTTGTTTGCCGAAAACACCCGTAGCCGCTCTCTGCAGGTTCTCTACCAAACCTCGGTAGCTGGGGGTACTCCTGAGGATCCGCTGGATTTTGCTGTGCTCCTGCCCATGGCTTGGCAGGAGAAGACTTTGCTAGTGAAGGAGTCCTCGGGCTGGCTCCAGACAGACTTAAGCTGGGATCGGGCGGTGATCTGGCCTTTGCCGGCAGACTCAACCGAGATCCCGCCAGTGCAAATCTGGGATCCGCCACCGGCCTTGGCCTATGCGGAGCTGCTAGGCTGGGATCCCGAGGCAAGAGGGCGGGTGCTGTTTGCCGTCGCTGACAGCCTTGGAGAAATGCCCCGCTTGGTTAGTGTAGGTTCAGACAGCCAGGTGTTGCTGCGAGCACCTGCTGTTCCTCTTCCCCAAACCGCCTCTTCTCTGGAGGGGTGGCAGCCGGTGATGGCGGAACCCCTGTGTCATCAAAGCCGTTTTGGGGTGAAGTAGACCGTGGGAGCAACACTATGCCTAGACCCATCGTGCGGCGTGGTTGGCCGCGGGAGGCCTTTGTGGGAGATATCATCGTCTGTACCCTGGAGGGATCTCATCTGGATCAGGTAACCGAGATCCGGGTCAGCCCGGCAGGCAAGGGGATCCGGGTTAGCTTTGGGGATCCCTTGGGGCGCTCCCAAGAGCCGGTGCAAGCTAGTGCCGAGGCGCTGACGGTTACCTTTGAGATCGATCCCAGCACCTACCCCGGCGAAAAGCGCATTGAGCTGATCTCGCCAGCAGGACCTAGCGATCCCCTGCCCTTTCTGGTGATGATGTAGGGTCATGCCGCTTGCAACCGCCTCAACTGACCTGGGCGCGCTGGTACTAGGGGTGGGTCTGCTGCTCCTAGTGGGAGGCTGGGCCTGGGGGCTGCGGCGGCAGCGGCGGGCTGCTCCTCCAGAAGCTGTTTTGCCGGCAACGGCGGTTGACCTCTCTGCCCTTACGGCGGAGCAGGCAGCCCAACTGCAGCCCTTCGAGCAGGCAGTGGCAGACCGGCCACGGGATCCCATTGCCTGGTACAACCGCGCCACCGCCCTCGACCAACTGGGGCAGGCGCAAGCCGCCCTGGCCAGCTACGACCGCGCCCTAGAGCTGAAGCCGGACTTTCCCGAAGCTTGGAACAACCGAGGTTCTCTTCTGGACGATCTTGGCCGTCATCAGGAAGCGCTGGCCAGCTACGAGCGGGCTTTGCACCTAAAGCCGGATTTTTTTGAGGCCCGCTTTAACCAGGCCAACACGCTGCGGCAACTGGGCCGTTACCAAGAGGCGCTGCGCGCCTACGAGCAGGCTCTCACCCTCCGCCCCGACAGCGCGGAAGCGTGGCATCTGCGCGGGCTGACCTTGGCCTCTCTAGAGCGATGGCAGGAAGCAGTGAACAGCTACGACAAGGCCCTGGACCTCAACCCCAAGGATCCCCGGGTTTGGCAAAGTCGCGGGCTGGCTCTGGTGCATCTGGAGCGCTACGCCGAGGCTCTGGCCAGCTACGAGCAAGCCCTGCAACTGGGATTGGAGTCGGCCTCTCTCTGGGCCGGCCACGCCTTTGCCCATCACCGCCTGGGCAACTGCATGGAAGCTCTCAACAGCTACGACCGCGCTCTAGCCCAGGATCCCCAGCGCTCCCAGCTCTGGCTGCAGCGCGGCTTGGTGCTGATGGACTTGAACCTCTACAGGCTCGCCCTCCAGAGCTTTGACCGGGCCGTGGAGCTGGATCCTGACAATGCAGAGGCCCACTATGCTAAAGCCTGCTGCTGCGCCTGGGAAGGCCAAGTGCCCCAGGCCCTCCAAGCCCTAGAGCAAGCTCTGCGGCTGCAGCCGGAACGCTACCACCCGCTGCTTGTCTCTGAACCCTATTTCGATCCCATTCGCGGTGAACCGAGTTTTGCAGCCTTCCTGAGAGCGCACCCCTGTCGCGAATGAGGACTAGAGGAAAGCCCAACGCCCCTGACGCGAACAGCTCCACCGTCTGCTTCCTGAGTTCCAGAGTACCCCAGAGGACACACCGGCAATAGCAATCCGACCTTCCACCGAAGACGGAGGGTTTCCGGGAGAGGGGTGTTGACTGCCGCGGAAAAGCTGGTCAAACTGAGGGCACTTCAGTATCCTAGCAAATCTCAAAATTGTGTTCCTGCTAACACCTGGTAGCATTCTTATGGCTACAACTTAACTCGACCTGCTTGTAGATCGCAGTTGAGCCCAACGGCAGAAAATCGGTATCGCTTTGCACCCCCTGCTTTTGAGCTGCTTGGCCGCCGATCCAGCCTTGAGGGGCTCTAGCTCAATTGGTCAAAGAAAAGCAGCTTCTATGGTAATGGCTCCGCAGCAGACTCCTCTCGAGGATCCTGACTTCCCAAGACCACCGACGAGCCCAGCCTCTCCCTCTTCGGCCAAATCCAGCATGGGCAGTTCTGGATCCCCGACTGGACGCGCGCCTAGGGCATCTAGACCTGGAGATGTTAAAACCCAAACCTTCGAGCTGTTGCGGCTGTACCAGCAAACTCGGGATCCGGCCCTGCGCAATCGACTGGTGGAGCTAAACCTAGGATTGGTGCGCAAAGAGGCCCACTACTGGCGGAACCAATGCAATGAGGGATACGACGACCTAGTACAAGTCGGCTGCCTAGGCCTAATTCAGGCCATCGAGCGCTTCGACGTCAGCCGCGGCCTGGCCTTCAGCTCCTTTGCCATGCCCTACATTCGCGGAGAAATTCAGCACTACCTGCGAGACAAAAGCCCGGCAGTGCGGCTCCCTCGCCGCTGGACCACCCTGCAGCGACAGGCCAAGAAGGTAATTGCGCGCCTGAGACAAGAGTTGGGCCGTCCTCCCTCTGAGGCGGAGGTGAGGGAAGCCCTCAACCTAACAGAGCAGGAATGGCGAGAGCTGCAGCTGGCCCAACAAAACAGCCTTTTGCTCAGCCTAGATGCTCCCGTACAGGTTGAAGAAGACAGCGTTGCTCTAGGGGATACCATTCCCGATCAGCGCTACCGCAGTTTTCAACTGGCCGAAGAAGATCGCATCCGCCTGCAAAATGCCTTGGCCAAGCTGGAGGAGCGCACCCGACAGATTTTGGAATTTGTTTTCTTCTACGACCTCACCCAAAAAGAAACAGCAGAGCGGCTGGGGATCAGTGCCGTTACCGTTTCCCGACAGGTCAAAAAGGGCCTGGAGCGCTTGGCTAAGCTGCTGAGTCAGGACATTTTTTAGGGCGTTGCCGAGAAGAAGATCCCTGGGCTTCGCGACAGTCTCCAGCGCTTTTCCAGGCAGATCTGAACCCTCTCCCAAAGTGGAGATCAAGGCGACAAAGAGCCTCACAACGACTTTCCCGTAGTCCAAGGCTTTGGTTACTTCAATATCAGTGCAGTATCCTGGTCGAAATAGCTGTAACTTGTGTCTTCGCTTTAATCTTTTTTGTCTCGAGCTTTGTCTGAAGCTTGATCTTTGTCTTGGGAACAACTTGCTCCCCGGTTCTGCAGTTGGCTTAGTTGGGAGCGCACCTGCAAGGCAATTTGCAAAGCAGCATCCAAAAGCTGCGACTGTTCGCTGGCCTGTTCTCTTAGCTGGAGCGCAGTCAGAGCTGCCAGCTCGTCGCCGAAGAACTCCCTTTGCTGCTCAATAAAGTCTTTGTTCTGCCGCAAGATCCGTTCAGTTTTCAAGGCGCGGATTAGGTCGCTGCGAGTCAGCTTCAGAGCCCCGATGATCTGATCCCGCTGGGGCAGCTTGGCCTCAGGATTGCCCGCCTCTACCAATTCATCGTTGATGTGAATGGCTTGAATGAGCCGATTGTAGCGATCTACTTCTTCTAGCAAGTTCAGCAAGAGCGGCATGCGGCGGCTGCGGAAAATCCAATAGGCTTGGCCCAAAGCGGCAATGGCTGCCAGGATTCCCCATTCCACCAGCCAACTTTCCCAACTGCTGCGCAGGCCAGGGATCAAAATTCGCCCCACCAAGGTCAGCAGGGATCCCCCTGACCAAAAGGTCAAGAAACGGCAGAACAAATCCAGCACCAACAGCAGGCCCAGCAGATCCCAAAAGGCGGAGAACTGGCGCAGCCAGTCTTTCCAGCGACGGATAGGCCGAGGTCGGTACAGCCAGGCTATGGGTACCCCAGAAAGGTTTTCCACCAGAAAAGGGGAAATGACCAGCTCTTGTAAATCCCGCCGCATGGCCATGGACTCTGCCAAGGGCTAAGTTTTCCACCCAATTCTACTGCCGGCATCTTAAGATCCTGCTGAGATCCCTTCTCAGGGGTAAAAGCTGGCCAAAGAGGAGACAAGCAGGGTGAGTAGCCAACTACGCCAACTGAAGGCACCTCTGGTTGAAGCGGAAAACTTTGCCCCTTACGGGCAGGCGATCTACCCTGCTCCCGACGACAAGCCTTTCGACAGCTAAGATGCCCAGTTGGTTTTGAATCAGGGCCAGCCCCGCTTTTACCTCATGCGCTTGCTCCGTCCTGGCCTCAAGTTCAGCCAAATAACCCGCCACACCCGTTGCACCCAGTGCCTGGGATCCCTGCACGGCAAGGAGTGGTTCATCGCCGTCGCGCCGCCTGCCGACGAGCTGCAGGTGGACGGGATTCAAGCTTTTCGAGTGGCTGGCGACTGCTTCATCAAACTGGAGCTGGGCACCTGGCACGCTGGCCCCTACTTCGACGGCGAGGAGTTTATCGACTGCTACAACCTGGAGCTGGCTGACACCAACATCACCAACCACGAGACAATCGACCTGCTCCAGACCCACAACCTGGAGTTTCAGATCATCCCTTGAGCAGCCAGATTCGGCAGCCAAGACAAATAGGTGCGGGGATCCGTGGCAGCACTACGACAGGAGCCTTGGCACTCCCCCCTATGATAAAACGGGGTCAAACCCAGCGGCGTCTTGGAGATTTGTTACTATGGCTACACTCCAACCTACCCCAGAAACCGGCAAGCTCTTGAGCACCCTGGCTCTGTTCCTGTGCCTAGGGCTGTTGTCTGCCTGCGACGGGAGCAGCGGCAGCACGGTTAGCCCCCCTAGCCTCACTCCCACCCCCACTCCCGCTGGCCGATAGTTTTGCATGCGCTGGCAGCGGCTGCTTGGCTTAAAGCAGCGGTGGGGGGTAGGGCTGGTCATTCTGCTCTGCCTTGGTCTCTTGACGGCCTGCAATGGGGAGGGATCCCCCACGGCTCCAGAGCCTCCCCGGGCAGGGGAGCTGCCAATTGCTAGCTTTCTTTGCCAGTTGGATCGCCAAACCCGCACCTTTGCTGGTCCCATCTACGCCGAGCAGCCTCAGGCTGCCATCTGCAATCCCGGTCGCCTCACCCCAGCAGCAGCCCAGAAGATGATGGATCGGTTGAACTTTCTGCGGCTGTTGCACAAGTTGCCGCCGGTGAAGCTCAATCCCGAATTCTTGGAGGCCGCTCAGCAGGCGGCCCTGCTGCAGGTGGCCAATGGCGCCCTCAGCCACCAGCCACCTCCCTCTTGGCGCTGCTTGACTCCCGCCGGAGAGGCAGGAGCCCGCTTCAGCAACCTGGCCATTGGCCCAATTCTGGAGCTGAACGGCCCTGACCCAGGGCAGGTGCTGGCCCGCCAGGTAGATATCTACTTTGCAGAGCCGGGCCGAGAGAACTTTGTAGATGTGGGTCACCGCCGCTGGAACCTCTATCCCCAGTATGCCCAAGGAGCCTACGGCATCGTCTTCGACCCGCGGGCCGGACGGGTAACTCAGGCCAATGCCAATTGGATCTTCGGCTTTGACGAGTCGGTACCGGATCCTGAGTTTATTGCTTTCCCAGAAAGAGACGGCTACCTGTACCGCCTTGAGGGGTTTTCCGGCCAGCCTTTGTCCGCCTACCGCTGGTCTTTCTCAGTGTCCAGCCGCGGCGGCTTGTCTGACCTCAGCCAGGCCCAGATCCGCATCACCGATACCCTTACCGGCGAGGCGGTGCCGGTTTGGGATATCCGGGTTGGGGATCCCGCCTTTGGCCTAGAAACCCTCACCTACTCGGTGGGATCCATTCAGCCCAATCGACCCTACTTCTTTGAGATCAGCGGCATCCGGCTCAAGGGTGGGCCGCCGCGCACCTATCGCTACACCACCACCCTCTACGACTGCGACCCTCAAGCCGGGCCAAGGCCCGCTGCCTTGACGGAAGGGCTAGGGATCCCACCTCGCTGGCTTTGGCGGGAGGATCCCTTGAACTTCCGCCGGTTCTCCCCGTAGCTGAGCCTTAACTTGTGGCCCTGGGTTGGGGTCTCAGGAATCTCGCCTTCGCTGGGAGAAACTCCGGCAAGCCCCTTTCTTGTCTACTGTTGAGAAAATCAACGGAAAGTTGAGATTTCGATACTATCGTTGCTGCCTCGTCATCAGAGAAGCTAAGGTTTAGGTATCAAAGCTTTTTTAAAAACTGCTTTAGGGGCCCTGGAGAAGCGACCTCTCTGGGGCCATGATCTGCCTACGGATCGGGCACCACACCTAGGCGGACCTTCGGCCCGAGGGCGCGGCTGCCAATGTCGGAGCGGTAGTGGGCTTTGGGGAACTGCACCTGCTCCACAGCGGCATAGGCTTGGCGCAGCGCTTCTGCCAGCGTTGCCCCTTGGCCGGTAAGACAGAGGACACGCCCACCCTCGCTGAGAAGCTGCTTGCCCACCTGGCGAGTGCCGGCATGGAACACCAGGGCCCCGGTGGCGGCGGCAGCCTCTAGGCCGGCAAGGGGGATCCCTCGCTCGTAGCTGGCGGGGTAACCGGGGGCGGCCATGACCACACAGGCGGCATAGCCGGGCTTCCACTGCAGCTGAAGATTGGCCAGTCGTCCCTCGATGCAGGCCAGCAGCACCTCGTCCAGAGGGTTTTCCAAGAGGGGCAGGATAACCTGGGCTTCGGGATCCCCAAAGCGGCAGTTGTACTCCAAGACGTAGGGATCCCCATTGGGCGTGATCATCAGGCCAGCGTAGATCACCCCTTGGTAGCGAATGCCCCGCTGTTGCAGCGCCTGCAGGGTAGGATCCAGCACTTGCGCCTGGATGCGGGCCAGCAGCTTGGGGGTGACCAGGTGAGCTGCCGGGGCGTGGGCCCCCATGCCGCCGGTGTTGGGTCCAGTATCGCCATCGCCAAGGCGCTTGTAGTCTTGTGCAGGCAGCAGCGGCAGGCAGATCTGGCCATCCGTCAGGGCCAGCACCGACACCTCTTGGCCGACGAGGAACTCCTCGATGAGCACCCGCTCGCCGGGCTTGGCCAGGGCCGCCTCTAGGGCCTGCACGGCTTCTTCTCGACTGTGGGCAACGGTCACTCCCTTGCCGGCGGCCAGCCCATCTTTTTTGATCACGACAGGATAGCTATGTTCGCCTGCCGGAGTCCTGGAATCCAGGTAGGCCAGCGCCTCGGACAAGTCGGCAAAGCCCACAGCCGGAGCCGTAGGGATCCCTGCTTCCTGCATCAGTTGCTTAGCCCAGAGCTTGCTTCCCTCCAGTTGGGCGGCGGCGCGACTGGGGCCAAAAATGGGGAGCCCCGCTGCCTGAAAGGCGTCCACAATTCCCTCCACCAAGGGCAGCTCCGGCCCCACCACCGTCAGGCGGATCCCTTGCACGGTAGCAAACCGCACCAGTCCCTCGATGTCTGTGGCGGCCAAAGCCACCGGTTGACAGCGATCCATCTGCTGGGCGCCGCCGTTGCCAGGAGCCCAGTAGACTCGAGTCACCTGAGGGGACTGCAATAGCTTCCAGACCAAAGCGTGCTCCCGTCCCCCGGAGCCAATGACCAAGGCTTGCATGGCGCTAGGGTTTCCCCGATCGCGTCAGCGGGACGTAGTCCTTACATTCTCCATTAGACCATGTTCCCGTAGCTCTTCCGTTCGCGTAAGCGGGACGTAGTCCTTATTCAACGGCAGCGGATCCCAGGTGCCTGCCCTTTCGCGTCAGCGGGACGTAGTCCTTACAGCCGCAGCGCCAGCAGGACAATGGCCAGGGCCCTCAGGGCTAACATAACCCTTTAAGCAGACAGCGCCCCTTCTACAAGATCGCTGTAGGGGCGAGGGAAGATGAGCCAAACCTGGCCTTGGGTTTCCACTAAGGCGCGCACCAGCGGCGAGAGCTGGGCAATTTCTACGTAGCCGTCCTCGGTTTTGAGTTGGATCCCTTGGTCGTAGAAGCTGTAGCCCTGGACGTGGGCGGAGCGAATTCCCAAGTAGCTTTCTGGATCCAAGCCATCTCGCTGCATCTTCTGGCTCAGAGTTGCCACCAGCTCTTGGCGTCGCTCTTCTGGCAAGCGGGTGATGTTGCGGGCTTTGAACAGATCCCGCTCCAGGTAGCGCCGCGCCAAATCGGCCAAGATGGGATCCCTCCCCGACATGGCCCAAAAGCGAAAAGGGTAGCTGAACATCACATCGTCAGCGGCCAAATAGAGGGGCAGAGGCAACTCGAAGGGATCTCCCTTTTGCGTCGCCAGCGCGGCCCAGCACCAGGCGCTCAAGATGGGATCCAACTCGATCTCCCCCTTTTGCAAGAGCACCTGCGCCCGCTTGAAGAGGCGATCCAAAATAAAGCGGGCACACAGGCTCTTGGGGTGCTGGTACACTTGGGTGTACATGAAATAGCGCACCACCAGATAGTGCTCGATGGCTCCTAGGCCTTTGCGAGCAGGAATGCAAAGGGATCCCGTCTCCGGGTCGTAGTCCAACACGGTGAGGATGCGATCCAGATCCAGGTGGCCGTATTGGGCGCCCGTAAGCAGGCTGTCCCGCATCAAGTAGTCGAAGCGATCGCAGTCCAGTTGGCTGGCAATAAGCTGCCCCACCAGCGGCAGGGGGAATTGTTTCTGCCACACCTGCTCCAGTTGGGCCGGCAGCTGCGGGTCGAACTCCGCCACCAGGGTGGCTATCTGGGGATCCTCCCGCACGATGCGCGCCGTCCAGATCTCGTGGCGGCAGCCGAAGATCTCCTCGCCTGCATGGCTAAAGGGGGCATGGCCAATGTCGTGCAGCAGAGCGGCAACCAGGGTGACGGCGCGGTAGGGGCGCAGCTCTGGGTGGCGGCGGGCCAACCTGTCAAACAGCCGCCGCGTAACCTGCAGCACTCCCACCGAGTGGGTAAAGCGAGATCCCTCGGCGCCGTGGAAGGTAAAAAAAGCCGTGTCCAACTGGCGGATGCGACGTAGGCGCTGGAAGGCCGGCGTGTCGATAAGACGAATCAGCAAGGCCTCGACCGGATCCCCGCCATCTAGGCTAATGGCGCCGTGCAGGGGATCGTGGTAGGTGCGGGACTTGCAAAAACGCAGCGCCATACTCCCACCATACTCGCTGGCTGGCGGATCTTTGGTTAGCTTGGCTGGGGGGCTTCCCCACCTCTGCAGCAAAGCTACCCTATGGGCTCCTCTTTGCAACTGGCTACGCAAGCGCCCTCGCCCCCAGACCCCAGAACCGGTGGGTTGCTGCTTTCTATGGCCATCTGGACGCTGGGTTGGGGGCTGACCGCTTGTTCTCCCCCTGCTGTTGTCGTGCCCAGCTCGACCCCCCTCACCCGCTATGTGGCTTTGGGAGCCAGCGATGCCGTTGGCTTTAACGCCTCCATCTCCTGCGATGGCCCGGCCAACGCCGCCGGCACCCGCCCGCAGCGCTCGGAGCCCCTGGATTGTCCCAACGGGACGGGGTATGTCCCGCGCCTAGCCCGCCTCCTGCCGGGGCAGGTGGAGCTCATCAACTTGGGCCGCTCGGGAGCGGTGCTCAGCCCGGCCATGCAAGCTCTAAGGGCGGGGATCCCCGCCAACGTGCTCCAGGATCAAGTGCCGCGCATCCCCCCCGACGCCACTTTGATTACTATCTGGGTAGGCGGCAACGACACCAACGCTATTGTCTTGGCAGCAGCCCAACGCGCCCTGCAGGGCGAGGATCCCTTAGCCTTTATTGAACGCCAGATCCAACAGTTTGCTGCCGACTACCAAACTCTGCTCCAGGCGGTGCGGGCTCGCGCCCCCCAAGCTCGCCTGGCAGTGGCCAACCTGCCCAACTTTGCCCTGATTCCCCTAGGCCAGCAGCAGCCCAGCGGCCTGCGGCAACTTTTGGCTCTAGTCTCCGTCAGCCTTAGCCAACGGGCCATCAACCCCCTGAGCCAACAGGGGATCCCCGTAGTGGACTTGCTCTGCGATCCCCGCTCCTACCGCCGCGAGTCTTTCTTCCCCGGCCCGCTGGCGGATGGCTTTCACCCCAACGACCGGGGATATGCCGATCTGGCGGAGGCCTTCTTGAGGATCCTAAAGCAGCCCGTCCCGCCCCAAAACCGCTGCCCGCCCTTTAGCGAGGTGGGATCCCTTTCTCCAGAGGCAAAGGCAGAGCTCTCCCCTAGAGGCTTGCTGGGGCCCGGCCTAGGGAAGAAGCCCTGAAGAGCCAGCCACCCAGTCTTACGATCGCGTAAGCGGGACGGAGTCCATAGCCGCCACCGCCGCTGTTCGCGTAAGCGGGACGGAGTCCATGGAGCGCCGCCGCCGTCCTAGGGCCAGCCGTTCCTGGTCGAGCTGGGCTTCCCCAACCGGCAGGGAAGCTACTGGCACAGACTCCTCTTCGGGCGACTGCACAAAGACCAACACTGTCGGCTTGCCGGGCAGTTGTTCCCGCACAAAGCGGCGCACCACTTGCTCCACCTCCGCCTTAAGGCCGGCCCAGTCAACCTCAAGGCTCCCCCGCTCCAGCGATCGGGCAAAGCGCGGCCAAGCTTGCTGGAGGGTGTCCTCTACCAGGGGTTTTAGGTCGGATCCCTTAAAGTTGCCCTCTCCCGCCAAGCCCAAGTGCTGCACCTGAGGCGTACAGAGCAGCCTGCCCCTGCCATCTAGGCTGATGACCACCGTCACTACCCCATCTCTGGCCATTTGCTGCCGTTCTTGCAGGATCTCGTCCATCAGCACCCCATCGTGGGAAGCGGTGATCATCTGCACCCCCGCCGGCACCCTGCCGACAACAGCGATGCGCTCCTGGTTAACCTCCACCACATCGCCGTTGTTGATGATCACGATGTTTTCCCGCGGGATCCCCATGCTCATTGCTGTTTCGGCGTGCTTGACCAGCATGCGGTATTCCCCGTGGGTAGGGACGAAGAACTTGGGGCGTGTGAGGGCAATCATCAGTTTCTGGTCTTCCTGGCAGCCGTGGCCGGAGACATGCAGCCCCTTGTCTTTGCCGTAGATAACATTGGCCCCCAGCTCCATCAGCTTGTCGATGACTCGCGTGACCGCCAGCGTGTTGCCGGGAATGGGGTTGGCCGACCAAATCACGGTATCTCCTGGCTTGATCTGCAACTGCGGGTGCTCGCCATTGGCAATGCGGGTCAGCGCGGCTAGAGGCTCGCCTTGGGAGCCAGTGGTGAGGATGATGACCTTGTCGTCCGGCAGGCTGTTGATGACATGCATGGGCTGCAGCGTCTCGTCTTTGCAGCGGATGTAACCTAGACGCCGCGCATGGGCCACTACGTTTAACATCGAGCGACCCAGCAGAGACACCACCCGGCCTTGCTGCTCGGCAATCTGCAACACCAAATTGAGGCGATGCACCGAAGAAGCAAAGGTGGTGATAATCACCCGTCCTTTGGCTTCCGCAATGGCTTTGGTAAGGCCCGGCACTACTGCGGCTTCAGAGGGAGTAAAGCCGGGTACCTCAGCGTTGGTGGAGTCGCTAATTAGACAAAGCACGCCCTTTTCCCCATGCTCGGCCAGCCGATGGAGGTCAAAGCGTTCGCCATCCACCGGCGTGTGGTCGATCTTGAAGTCGCCCGTCTGGATGACAACGCCCACCGGCGTGTGCAAGGCTATCGTAAAGCTGTCGGCGGAAGAGTGGGTATTGCGAATGAATTCGGCAAAGAAGTTCTTGCACAGGGGCACAATATCCCGCGGCCCAACTGGGCGCAATTCCGTCCGATTCAAAAGGCCAACATCGCGCAGTTTTTCCTCCAGCAGGGCCAGTGCTAAGCGCGGGCCATAGATGACCGGGATGTCAAATTCCCGTAGGTGGTAAGGGATCCCGCCGATGTGATCTTCGTGGCCATGGGTAACCACCAGTGCCCGCAGCTTGTCCCGGTTTTGCTTGATATAGGTCATGTCTGGCAGCACGATGTTGACCCCGTGCATCGTCTCATCGGGGAAAGCCAGGCCAGCATCCACCAGGATGATGTCGTCTTCGTAGCGGAAGACCCAAGTGTTTTTGCCGATCTCCCGCTCCCCGCCTAGCGGGATCATCTGCAAAGAGGAAGTGGGCCGGGCTGGAGCAGCTGCTGACCGAGAGGCAACTGAAGTCCGTGGTGTTCGCATAGACGCTGTGGATCCTCCAGATGTAACGGTTTGTAACAATTCAGCCAACCAAAAACCCCTCCAGACAAACCCCGCCAGCCAAGTCAGCGGTGCTAGCTGAATTTGGCTACTAGGACCTGTCCATTTTCCAGTCGGGAAAATGCCACGAAAGCCCCCTAGTTAGACAGAGTCATGAAGCTTTTGCTGCTTTTTGTTCAGATCCCTGGGCCCCATCCAGTAGTCCCATCCCTTGCAGCACTTGTCGCAAAACCTGTAGAGAGCTGGCCTGCAGAGGCGCTAGCGGAGGGCGCACCCGACCTACTTGCCAACCCTGCATCTCTAGCGCCGCCTTGATGGGAACGGGGTTGGTCTCGATGAACAAAACCTTAAACAGCGGAAGCAGGCGGAGATGGTGAGCCAGGGCTTGTTCGGGCTGTCCTCTGTGGTAGCTCTGGATCAACTCCTGAAGCTGTAGCCCAACCAAATGGCTAGCTACGCTGACTACCCCTCTTCCCCCCAAAGACAAAATCGGCAAGGTCAGCGAGTCATCTCCTGAGTAGATGCTAAAGCGGGAGGGGGTAAGCCGCCGAATTTCAGAAACTACGTCCATGATACCACTAGCTTCCTTGATGGCGACAATCGTCTCCATCTCCGCCAATTGCGCCACCGTTTCCGGCTGTAGGCTTACCCCCGTGCGTCCAGGGATGTTGTAGAGCATGATGGGCAAGTCGCTGGCTTGGGCAATGGCCTTGAAGTGCTCGTAGAGCCCCGCCTGGGTGGGCTTGTTGTAGTAGGGCACCACTTGGAGAGAGCCATCCAGGCCCAACTGAGCCGCTTTTTTGGTGGCTTCGATGGCCTCGCGGGTGGAGTTGGAGCCCGTGCCGGCGATAACCTTGGCTCGGCCAGCCACGGCATCTCGCACCACCCGAAACAGCTCGTACTCTTCTTGCCAGCTCAGGGTGGGAGACTCGCCAGTGGTGCCACAGACCACCAAGCCATCGCTGCCGTGGGTTACCAAGTAATCAGCCAAGCGAGCGGCTTCTTCGTAGTTGATCTCCCCCTCAGGCGTAAAGGGGGTCACCATTGCCGTCAGCACGCGACCGAAATTCACAGGTTGCCTCTCCCCATCAACCACACCGCTCGCCATCGCCGGTCTGTGACCCCGCAAAATCCAATGCTGCGGGCTAGAGCCTTGATTATCCCCTTATCATAGCTGCCTTTGGGCCAGGGATCCCGTTTGGCCGAGGGGGCTGCTTGCCAAGGCCCGGCTCACCGGTTGCTTCAGACCGGCTAAAAAGGCTAAAAAGGAGATAACCTAGAGAGGGCAGACCGTTTGAACCCAGAATGTACGGCTGCTCACCAACTCTGCCTCCAGTCGTGGGGTCAGCAGCCTTCTTGCTTTCGACCTTTGAGCTTCGAGGATTGCGATGGACGCCCTAGCCGCCCTAAAAGCGCGCATCTCCGCCGACAAGTTCGATCCCAGCCGCTCTTTATCGGAGATGGAGATCCAAGAGCTGGTTGCCTATGCTACGGAAGCTCCATCCTCCTTTAACATCCAGCACTGGCGGTTCGTAGCCGTCACCGATCCTGCAGACAAAGAGCGCCTCAAAGCCCTGGCCTACAACCAACAGAAGGTGGCGGACGCGGCAGTGGTGTTCATCGTCCTGGGGGATCTGCGGGGGTATGAGAAGCTGCCTGAAATTGTCCAAAGAGCCGTCGCTGCGGGCCTCCTCTCCCCGGAAGGGGCGGAAAGCTGGGTGAACATGGCCCAAGCCACCTACGCCAACAACCCCACTTTGGCGCGGGATGAGGCGATTCGCTCCGGGGCCCTGGCAGCCATGGCTTTGATGCTGGCGGCGCAGGCAAAGGGCTTGGCAAGCGGGCCGATGATTGGCTTTGACCCAGAAGGGGTAAAGCGGGAGTTCGGCATTGCCGACCGCTACGTGCCGGTGATGCTGCTGGCGGTGGGCTACCCTGCACCGGGCAACCTGCCGCGCAAGCCCCGCCTAGGAGTGGACGAGGTGCTGGCTTTTGGGCGAGGGCGGGAGTTTTAGGAAGCCAGAAAGTTGACCAACTTTTGCAGGCGATCCCAGGCGGCGCCGCTGGCAAGGATCTCCCGCGCTCGGTCAATTCCAGCTCTCAAGTCAGCCACAGCTCCCGCCACCTGAAGCGCCAGCGCTGCATTGAGGGCCACCACATCCCGCTGGGCAAGATCGCCGCCTCCCTGGAGGACACGGGTGAGGATGGCAGCATTTTCTGTCAAGTCCCCTCCCTGGAGAGCCTGGACGGGTGCGGCCGTGAGATCGTAATCCTGCGGGTTCAAGACCTCTAGGTGTAGGGATCCCTGGGAGAGAACGCCCAGGTCCGTGGGCTGAGCGAGGCCAGCTTCGTCAAGGCCTTCCCGGCTGTGGAGTACGATGGCTTCTTCCCGCCCCAGCAGGCGCAGGGCCTCGGCCACCACCGGCACCAGCTCCGGCGCGTAAACCCCGATAACCTGCCGGTTGGGGTAGAAAGGATTGACCAGGGGCCCCAGCAGGTTGAAAACGGTGCGCACCCTGAGAGCCCGTCGGTAGGGAGCTACCGCCCGCATAGCTGGATGCCAGTGGGGGGCAAAGAGAAAGGTGATGCCCACTTCGGTAACCGCGGCTCGTACCTGCTCTGGCTTGGCGTTGAGGTTCACCCCCAGGGCCTCCAGCACGTCTGCCGAGCCCACCTTGCCAGAGGCCGAACGGTTGCCGTGTTTTGCCACCGGGATCCCGGCAGCGCTGACCACAAAGGCCACGGCGGTGGAAATGTTGAAAGTGCCAGCCCCGTCCCCGCCGGTGCCGCAGGTATCCACCAAGAGGGGCAGGTCCAGCGGCGATCCCAGAGAAGCCCGTTGCAGCACCCGCGCCATGCCGGCCAGCTCGCTGGCGCTCACTCCCTTGGCTTGGAGAGCTGCCAGGATTGCCCCCGACACCACCTCCGGCACTTGGTTGGTGAGCCAGCCGTTCATTAACTCTTCTGCCTGGGCCTCACTAAGGGATTGCCGCTCCAGCAGTTGGCCTAGAAGCTGGGGCCAAAGGTCAGCCGTTGCCGTCATGGCTAGGGACAAGTCTTGAGAAAGCCTTCACCCTAGTATGCCCTGTTTGGGCTGCTGCGATCCCGCAGCCAAGGGATCCGGGACAGGGGCAACTGCCGCCAGAGCCCTTCGCTCCCCTTGGGATCTAACCAGCGCCAGGCCAACAAGCCCGCCGCCGAGAAAAAGGCCAAGGCCCACACCAGCGCCAGGGCCTTTTGTACCCCTGCTGGGGTCAAGCCCAGCGGAGATCCCCGGGATCCCTGGCTGACTGGAGAAGGCGGTCGGGCCGAAGGACGAGAAGAGAGCGGCGTGGCGGGAAGGGGAGGCCGCGGCAGCCGTCCCAAAGCCCTGGCCACCGCCTGAGGTCGCTGCTGCTGGCGTACCCAGCGGTTGAGCTCGGCTAGAGAGATGGCGCAGAGGTTGGAGACCCCCAGTTCCTGGATCCGCCCTACCAAGGGCCGATCGTTGCTCACCACCACCACTAGGGATCCTGGCTGCTGCTGGGCCAGGGCGTAGGCGCACTCGGCAATGGCCTGCTCCAGGCGAGCTTTTAGGGAGTGGCCGCTGGCGTTGACCTCCTCGACCCAGGCGCGGGCTGCTGAGACGGCAAACCCCAAGCTGGGCTGGTGGCGCAAAAAGGCACGCGCCGTCGACTCTTCCTGAGGCTCAATGGCTTCTCGGGCCAGGCGCTCCAGCTCAGCGCCAGCACCGCCTGAGGCAGCACACACACCCCGAAGCGGGCCCATTCCTGCCACCGAGCCAGTCGCCCAGCCAGAATTGCGGAGCTATCGAAAACAAGAAGGGGTGAGATCTCGGCCATGGGGTGCGCCTTCTAGGAGGGAGGCTTCGGGGAGAGGGATCCCTCGGCCAAGCAGAGGCGGATAGCCAGAGGATAGAGGCGATGTTCCTGGGCCTGGATGCGCCGGTAGAGCGACTCCACGGTATCTTCCGGCAGGACCGGCACCGCCGCCTGGGCCACGATGGGGCCGCTGTCCATTTCCAACGTAACCCGGTGGACGGTGCAGCCGGCGATTTTTACGCCGCACGCCAGCGCCTGCTCCACAGCCCGTAGGCCCTTGAAGCTGGGCAAGAGACTGGGGTGAAGGTTTAAAACCCGCTCCGGATAGGCAGACAGCAACACCTGAGTCACCAAGCGCATCCAGCCGGCCATGATCACCCACTCCACCTGATACTGCTGCAGCACCTCCACAATGGCGGCATCTAGCGCCTCCCGGCTGGGATAGTCGCGGTGGTTAAGGAGGACACTGGGGATCCCTCGGCGCTCGGCCCGCTGCCGCACATAGGCCTCAGGATTGTTGGTGATCACAACAGCGATGTGGGCTGGCAGCTCGCCGGCCTCGATGGCCTGGGCAATGGCCTCAAAATTGCTGCCGTTGCCGGAAGCCAAAACACCCAGGATCCCGGGCCGAGGAGGAGCTGGGATCTCGCCAGGATCGGGCCAGAGGAGGCTGGGCAAGTTCATCTCAAGGCTTTCCCACAGCAACCCTTTCTGAGGCCCCTTGCCCAAGGTACACCATCTTACCGCCCAAGCTGGGCCCGCCTCTTAAAATAGAAGGCTGACCTTGCCACCCTAGGGATCCCATGCCGCGTCGTACCGACATTCACAAGATCTTGCTCATCGGAGCGGGGCCTATTGTTATTGGCCAAGCCTGCGAGTTCGACTACTCGGGCACCCAAGCCTGCAAAGCCCTGCGAGAGGAGGGCTACGAGGTCATCCTGGTCAACTCCAACCCGGCCACCATCATGACGGATCCCAGTATGGCGGATCGCGTCTACATCGAGCCGGTGACGGCAGACTTTGTGGCCCAGATCATCGAGCGGGAGCGCCCTGATGCCCTCCTTCCCACCATGGGGGGACAGACAGCTCTCAATGTAGCGATGGAGCTAGCCCGGCGCGGGATCCTGGACCAGTACGGGGTGGAGCTAATTGGGGCCAAGCGCGAGGCCATTGAAAAAGCCGAAGACCGGGAGCTGTTTAAGCAGGCGATGCAGCGAATTGGCCTGGCCGTCCCCCGCTCAGGGTTGGCCCGCAGCCTAGAAGAAGCCAAACAGATTGCTCAAGAAATTGGCTACCCCCTCATCATCCGTCCCGCCTACACCTTGGGAGGTACAGGTGGCGGCGTGGCCTACAACCAAGAGGAGTTGGAGGAAATCTGCACCGCCGGCCTAGAGGCCAGCCCAATCTCCCAGATCCTGGTGGAGGAGTCGATCATCGGCTGGAAGGAGTTCGAGCTGGAGGTGATGCGGGATCTGGCGGACAACGTGGTCATCATCTGCTCGATTGAAAACATCGACCCCATGGGGGTCCACACCGGCGACTCCATCACCGTGGCCCCGGCGCAGACCCTCACCGACAAGGAGTACCAGCGGCTGCGCGACTACGCCATCGCCATCATGCGCGAGATTGGGGTGGAAACGGGGGGATCCAACGTGCAGTTTGCCGTCAACCCCGCCAATGGCGAAGTGCGGGTTATCGAGATGAACCCGCGGGTCTCTCGCTCTTCTGCTTTGGCCAGCAAGGCCACTGGCTTCCCCATTGCCAAGATTGCCGCCAAGCTGGCTGTGGGCTACACGCTGCCGGAGCTTCCCAATGACATTACCCGCAAAACCCCTGCCAGCTTTGAGCCCACCATTGACTATGTCGTCACCAAAATCCCCCGCTTTGCCTTTGAAAAGTTTCCTGGGGCGGAGCCCGTTTTGACAACCCAGATGAAGTCGGTGGGGGAGGTGATGGCCATTGGCCGCACCTTCCAGGAGTCCATCCAGAAGGCATTGCGGTCTTTGGAGATCGACCGCCCTGGCTTTGGCAGCGACAGGCCGGAAGTCTTCCCAACCCCAGAGGAAGTGCGGGCCAACCTGCGCACCCCCAACCCCTTCCGCCTGTTGACCATTCGCACGGCCCTGCTCATGGGTTTCTCGGTCCAGGAAATTGCCCAGCTTACCCACATCGATCCCTGGTTTATCGACAAGCTGAAGGAGTTGGTGGAGGTGGAGCAAGCCCTTAAAGGGCGGGAGTTGGGATCCCTAACGGCCGAAGACCTGCGCCATCTCAAGCAGATGGGCTTTAGCGACCGACAAATTGCCCACCTGACCGGCTCCGCGGAAGCCCAGGTGCGGGATCGCCGCAAGGCCCTGGGGGTGATCCCCACCTACAAAACCGTGGACACCTGCGCTGCCGAGTTCGAGGCGGCCACCCCTTACCAGTACTCCACCTACGAGAGCGAATCCGAGACCTTCCCCACCGCCAAGCCAAAGGTGATGATCCTGGGGGGCGGTCCCAACCGCATTGGCCAGGGGATTGAGTTCGACTACTGCTGCTGTCATGCCGTCTTTGCCCTCAGACGCCTTGGCTATGAGACCATCATGGTCAACTCCAACCCCGAGACCGTTTCCACCGACTACGACACCGCTGATCGCCTCTACTTTGAGCCCCTGACCTACGAAGAGGTGATGAACCTCGTCGAGGCCGAGCAGCCGCTAGGTCTAATCCTGCAGTTTGGCGGCCAGACCCCCCTGAAGCTGGCCCAGGGGCTAGCCGCAGCCCAAGCGCCTATCTGGGGTACTGCTCCTGACTCCATCGACATAGCCGAAGATCGCGGCCGGTTTGGGCGCCTGCTCGAGGAATTGGGGATCCGCCAGCCAGCCCACGGCCTTGCCCGCAGCGTGGAGGAGAGCCTGGAGATTGCCCGGCGCATTGGCTACCCCGTGGTGGTGCGGCCCAGCTATGTGCTGGGGGGGCGGGCCATGGAGATTGTCTATTCGGATCAAGATCTGCGGCGCTACATGCAGCTAGCGGTGGCGGTGGATCCCAACCGTCCCGTGCTGGTGGATCAGTTCTTGGAGGATGCCGTGGAGGTAGATGTGGACGCCATCGCCGACCACACCGGGGCTGTAACCATCGGCGGCATCCTGGAGCACATTGAGCAGGCCGGGATCCACTCGGGCGACTCCGCCTGTGTCTTGCCCAGCCGCACTCTCAGCCCTGCTGTGCTGCAGGTGATCCGCGACTGGACGGTGAAGTTGGCCCAAGCTCTCAAGGTGGTGGGGCTCATTAACGTCCAATACGCCGTCCAGAAAGAGCAGGTTTACGTTCTGGAAGCCAACCCGCGCGCTTCCCGCACCGTGCCGTTTGTCAGCAAAGCCATTGGCCACCCCCTGGCCGCCTACGCTGCCCAGGTGATGAGCGGCAAAACCCTGGCAGAGCTGGGCTTTACCCAGGAGGTGATCCCGCCCTACGTGGCTGTTAAGGAAGTGGTGCTGCCGTTTCACAAGTTCCCCGGCACCGACACGCTGCTGGGGCCGGAGATGCGCTCTACTGGGGAGGTGATGGGCATTGACACCGACTTTGGCCGCGCCTTTGCCAAAGCGCAACTGGCTGCTGGCCAAAACCTGCCCCTAGGGGGCACCGTGTTCATCAGCGTCAACGACCGCGACAAGCAGGCGGTGATCCCAGTGGCCCAGGAGTTGGTCAGGCTAGGCTTTCGCCTGCTGGCCACTGCCGGAACCCAGAAAGTTTTGGCCGAGCACGGGATCCCCGTCGAGAAGGTGCTCAAGCTGCACGAGGGCCGGCCCCACGTCATCGACGCCATCAAGAACGGCCAGATTCAGCTTATCGTCAACACCCCTTCTGGCGGCGAAGCCCAACAGGATGCGCAGAAGATCCGCCGCACCGCCCTGGCCTACAAGATCCCTTTGGTCACTACTCTGGCTGGAGCCAAGGCTACTGCTGCTGCCATCCGCGCTCTGCAGTCAGGATCCCTGGGGGTGAAGTCCCTGCAGGAGTTTCACGCCGAAATTGGGCGATAGGAGCCTGCCGGGGTTGCTTTTCTGAAGAAATCCTTAAGACTCCACCTTAAGAAATCCTGAAGTTCTCGACTGCAAAAACTGGCTCTTGAGGCCTGGGAAAAGGGGTGGAATATAAACTGCAATACTAATCTGCATGTTTGTATCGATAAATCAATTTATTTCACATTTTGGCTGCAGACGTTAGGTATCCTTGGCAGTTTTCTTGAGACTGTCTAGCGTGGAAGGAGAAGAATCCTCAGGGCAAGGCTGAGTAACTTCCTGAGGTCACTTTGCTAAGAGCAAGTGGGAGAAAGCTCTCCTCAAATTTTCTAGGAGTTGGCCTATGAGTGTGGTTGTTCGGCGCTCCGCTGCCGCACGGCGGCTCTGGAGCTGGGAAAGTTTTTGCCAATGGATCACTAGCACCGAAAATCGGCTTTACATCGGCTGGTTTGGCGTATTGATGATCCCGACCTTGTTGGCGGCAACCTTTTGTTTTGTGATCGCCTTCATCGCTGCGCCGCCGGTGGACGTGGACGGGATCCGCGAGCCGGTGATTGGCTCCCTGCTGGGGGGCAACAACCTCATTTCTGCGGCGGTGGTGCCCACCTCAGCCGCCATCGCCTTGCACTTCTACCCCATCTGGGAAGCTGCCTCTTTGGAGGAGTGGCTCTACAACGGCGGCCCCTACCAGCTCATCGTGTTTCACTTCCTCATCGGGGTGTGGTGCTACCTGGGCCGGCAGTGGGAGCTGAGCTACCGGCTGGGCATGCGCCCCTGGACTGCAGTGGCCTTTTCTGCGCCGGCGGCTGCCGCTACAGCGGTGCTCCTGGTCTATCCCATCGGCCAGGGCAGCTTCTCAGAGGGGCTGCCGCTAGGGATTGCCGGCACCTTCCACTTCATGCTCGCCTTCCAGGCGGAACACAACATCCTCATGCACCCGCTGCACCAACTGGCAGTGGCGGGGGTGTTCGGCGGCGCCCTACTGGCTTCTCTCCACGGCTCCCTGGTAACCTCTAGCCTGATCCGGGAGACTTCAGAAGAGGAGTCAGTCAATGCCGGCTACCGCTTTGGCCAGCAGGAGGTCACCTACAACTTCCTGGCCGGCCACTACGCCTTCTTGGGGCGGTTGGGGATCCCCAGCCTTGGCTGGCGCAACAGCCGCTCTGTCCACTTCTGGATGGCGGCCCTGCCTACCTTAGGGATCTGGGCGGCGGCAATCGGCATCGGCCTCATGGCCTTTAACCTCAATGGCTTTAACTTCAACCAGTCCATCCTGGACAGCCAAGGCCGGTTCATCCCTACCTACGCCGATCTCCTCAACCGCGCCAACTTGGGGATCCAGGCCATGCACGCCCCCAATGCCCACCACTTCCCCCTGTTGCTGGCGGCTAAAGCGGACTAGGGCTCTCCTCTAGTCCTTGATTCCCTGGACAATCAGCCACTTTGTGGCATAACCAACCTCCTGCCTTGACGGAGATGGGCTGAGCTAGTAGGCTTGCGAGTACA